>CAYYOX010000066.1:475-3112 GCA_964473065.1 uncultured Planctomycetaceae bacterium
TCACCGGGGCAATGCGAATCTTTGCTATGGTTGCGCGCAAGTTGGTCCAAAGCGCATCAGGCCTGTGTCTGATTACTCAGGAAGACGCCACGCCCCCAATGGATGTGCTCGCGGGACGCGCGATGCAGCAAGCCTGGTTGACGCTCACGGCTAACGGATTGGCGGTCCAGCCGATGATGTCGCTGCCGCTGTTCGAGAACTTGCTTCGCTGCGGCACATCCGATCTGTTGGACTCGCTCGGCCGCGACAGGACAGTAGCTTTGCTGGACGAGTTCCACGCATTGACGCCGGAGATCGGCGACGGTCATCCGGCATTCCTGATGCGTTTCGGCTTTGCCCCGCCACCCACCGGTCGCACGGGCCGTTTGCAGCCCAGTGCGTCCACTACGACCGGGACGACACTGTCAGGCTGAATAAAAGGAGGGCGAAAGGCCTTCCTGAGCCCTTTCGCCCCCTCCGAAAATCTCTTGATCTGACCCGCCTAGCGACATCCGAAGCCACGGCCCACCTTCACACCAGATCCCAAGGCCAGCAAACTTCGTTGACGGGACGTACGGTCTAAGAGTTGATATCGCCTTCCAGTTCGTTTTGGGCCTCTAAGATCAACTTCAAGGACTCGAACTCACCTGTGGCGAAGGCTTCCGTCACCATCGCCTTCACATCGTCCTCGCTGAACTCATAGTCGACGTTCGAGTGGGCCGCGTTGAGCAGTGCAGCCACCGAGTGTCGGTAGAAGGATTTGACGTGGTTGCCTTTGAGGTTGAGCGTCTCAAGCAAGCTCAGCTCACCGTCGTGGTTCTTATCGCCCGCTTTGAGTATTTTCTCATGAACTGTCACGCCAAAGACGGCCGCGTAGCTCTCCGTCGGGGCATAGCCCGTCCAGGCGTCGGTATGGTTCTTCCAGAAGCCGGGCGTAAACCCTTCGCCACCGCCGTTCTCTTCCTCAGTACCTAGCCTCACCGAACCATCTTGTAGGGCGAAGACATCCATGACGTTGCCGCCGCCAGTGGCGCCACCGAGATCAGCAGGCCACGCTGAAGGCGCGCCGGAGTTAGGCTTCCCATCGTTGTCCGGGTCCATATCGAAATTGGCATCGCTGAGGGCCCGAAGCACGGTCGTGGAAAGGTCCGTTCCGTTGGCGTCGAAGAACACGCCCGGCATCGCCCAATCCAACTCGAAGGTGCCGTCATCAGACCCATCAAGTACAGCAGCCAAACCGTCCAAGCCCACCATGCCGTCGAGAGCACCTCCATCGCCCGCACGGACCCGGAAGGTCGCTACCAGCGTGCCATCTCGGAAACCGCTACCGCCATATCCGCCACCTTTCTTAAGATGCGTGTTGGCCTGATCGTTAAGGTTATCCATCAGATTATCGACATAGACGTTGAGCACGCCATCCTGCGTATGCGTGAAACCGGCGACTCCAGTGAAAGGATCCACGCTCCCCACGGTGCTGGCTACACGGAGATCGAAAGTCATCTCCCAGAATGCAGGGCTCATCAAAGCACCGCCCGAAACGAATGAGGTTGCCCTAAAAAGTGCGTCCACCTGGACCGCCTCGCCAACGTCTGGAAAGTCCGGGACGCCGTCGACGGAATCCTCAATTTTCGCGTGAGCTATCCCAAGATACGTGATTTCATCAAAACTGACCTCTCCCGAGAGCCCTTGGTCCGGCACCGCAGAGAGATCGAACGTCATTCCTTGAAGCAAGTCAATCCCGGCCAAGAGTCGTCGTTGCTCGAGGGCTTCGACTCTCGGTTGAAATGATCGCTGCCTCGCGGTTGTCCGCCCCGAAGGACGCCCCTTTTTTCGAAACCAGCCGTGGCTTTGGTCCCTTTTCATTTCAGTTCTCCTTATGGTTCATACAAACGTCAAGAGTAAACGCGTTGAAAACGAAACACACCACAACCAAGTCTTCCGCGGACTGCTGACTCCGTGACCTCAGCAGGTTTTGCGTCCGTCAATAATAGGGCCAGCGTAAAACCGCAGGCAATACCTCGTGTGGGGTGTTTTTCGAAAATACTTGGAACCTATCTTGCATCTTTACAGGTTGCGACAAAAAAAGGTGGCGGAGCGTTACGCCCCGCCACCTTCTCTATACCTAAACGTACAACACGTGACGATTCCTTCGCGGGCAACCGACCCCTATTTCTTGCGGCGGTAGAAACCCAAGCTGCCGGCGACGGCCAACAACAGCGACCATACGACCACCGAACCAGGCTCGGGAACACCGAACACTGCAGAGCCGTCTTCTCTGGCATAAAAGTCCAGCAAGCCGGTCCCGCCGCCCTGATTCGCGAAGCCCGTGACTCCCCAGCCCGTAGGCGGGCCGGAATTGATGAGGCCGTCGTGGTCCGGATCCATATCGTAGTTGGAGTCCGTGATTGCGATGAATTGGTCTCCCAGCACCCCAAGCGTCAAGTCGTTACCATTTTCGTCAAACAGGACGCCGCTCAATCCCGAAACAAAATCGAATACGCCGTCGTCAAACCCATCCATTCTACCAAACGGGTCAATGAGACCGCCATCACCGGCACGGACATCGAAGGTCGCAACCAGAATGCTGCCGAGATCGACATCAGTGATACCGGAACCGCCGACTCCGTTGCCCGGGTTGAGTTCCGTATTGCCCTGCAA
>CAYYOX010000066.1:3212-4835 GCA_964473065.1 uncultured Planctomycetaceae bacterium
TGATACCGGAACCGCCGACTCCGTTGCCCGGGTTGAGTTCCGTATTGCCCTGCAAGCCAACGGCATCCGTCAGGTCGTCGACATAAATATTAAGCGTGCCCCTCAGAGATTCCCCACCCACGGGGGCAAGGTGCGCGAGCTCGACGACTCCGGTGACAGGATTAATACTGGTTATTACACCATCCACCCTAAAATCAATGGTGATTTCAAAGTCTATGTTGAGCTGTTTACCCGTGGTCGTGAGAATTCTGGGAAACCCACCACCGGTCATCGTCGTGGCAACCAACGCCCCGTCAACTTGGTATACTTCGCCCACTTCGGGAATAAAATCCCCATCATCCTGCAAAACGCTGTGGTTGATACCGAGGAACGCGAGTTCATCGATATCTGCGATGTTTCCGAAATCTGTGTCACCAAGATCCTTCCCCATGCCTGAGATCCCCGAAAGATCGATTTTCCAACTATCGATAACGATGGTCGCTTGGGCGGTCATGGCCATGCATAGCAGGGCGACTATCGCCAATACGGTTGTTAATCCACGAGTCTTCATCATTCCATCTCCATAAAAAGGTTTTGTGTGGGAATTATCCCGGATAGTTCTACCTACCTATAGGCCGCCGAGGGGCCGATCCTGACATGCAAAAAAGAAATTTCCCTAAAGTTTCTTGGGCAGTTGCCAAGATTTGGGGGGGTTCAATGCGGCGGTGAGAGGCGTAAGTTCTTTCGTACACGAACGTTACGCGTTGTCGCCTAAGAATTTCAGCAGCTTCTTGTGGATGCGATGGGTGAGCTGCCAGGCGGCCGCTGAGGTGGGTTCTTCGCCACGATTATCCCCACTGTCTGGTGGTACGGAGAGTAGATGTTCGCCGCAGAATAGCCTTTCATGCGGCGTGAGGGTGGCCAGGAAGGCGGAAAGCGAGGTCACCGGCAGGTTAAAATCGGCCAGATGGTGCCGCGGCCGCTCTCGCAACGCGGCCAATTCCCGCTCCTGACGACGCTGTTCCGTGCGAAAATGGCGACTCACCTCGTCCTTGGCCAACACGCGAAGGAAGGTCGTCAGTTGGGCGCCGCGGTCCGGATCGAAGCGGGCGAGCAGTTTCCCGTCATCGGCGACCAGGGCATACCAAATCCGGGCGGCAATTTCATCGATCAGGTGCGGATCGGCGGCGCCGTGTCCGAGCAGAATTTTGACGGACTCGACCAACGGCGGGTGGCATTGCTCGTAGAGTTCTTCCCAGGCGGCTACGTCACCGCGGAGACATCGATCCACGAGTTGGCGATCACCGTGCGCAGCACTGCTTTTGCCGCTGGCAACAGCCGTTTTCTCCCGGGCGGGAGCGGCAGCGTCTTCCCTGGCGGGAGCGTTGGGGGAATCGGTTTTGGCTTTGCGTCGTTTTGCCACGGAAAAACGCCGGGGAACTTAGGTCTCTGGGCGAGTTTCATCGAACGGGCCGACGTCTGGGGCGGCGCGTCGTTCGACACACATTCAAGTACGGGCCGCGATCGACCCGCCTCAACGCAAATCCAGACTCCAAGTCTTGCTTGAGGATATCCTCCCTGATAGCCCTATTGTTGCGCACCCGATCAAAGATGTCAACAACCCTCACTGGAAGATTTTTCCCA
>CAYYOX010000066.1:4845-16956 GCA_964473065.1 uncultured Planctomycetaceae bacterium
GGCTAGAAAATACTCTATTTCCCCCCCCCGCCACAGCCGATTTGCCGTAATATCGAGAAACATTTGTGGCATTGCGTTGACAAGGGAGCCGCGCCGTGATTCACTAGAGTCCTTAGAGACCAACACACCTAATATATAGGCAACATGGTTTTTCATGTCCTGAGATTATTAATTCAATATTTCGGGAGCCGGAATAAAATGGGCGTGTTGCCTCGAAGTACCTACCTTGGGAACTCCTAGTTCCCAAACCCGAACGAACGATTGTTACACCAGGAGTCAAGCAAGGGAAGTTTCAGTTTGGTCGATGGATACACGGCCACGGTGCAGGGGTGTAATTCTTGCCGCCGCAATTAAGGTGTTTGGATGCCTGATCTTCTTGCTTTAGCACGGATGTCGCTGTTTGGGGAGTTTGCGCGCGTTTTGCGTTCGGCGCGCACCCCACAAGGACGGAGTGCGCGCTGAGCGAACGTTCCGATCTCAGGAATGTAGAGTCGTTGGCTGATCCGGATTGGCTCTGTTGGTCTTCCTGCCATGGTAAGACGGCAGCACCTAGGATCTCGCCAGTTTTTTGAGACAAACCCGAGTCAATTGACGCGGGTTGGCTTTGCCGAGACTCTTGTTCCTGAGGATTGATGGCCGTCTTGTTCGGCTGGGCGTTTATTGGCGTTCCGTACCGCGCGTGATGTGATTTACTTCAACGAGAATAGCAACCGACAGCTTGGCGGGAAGAATTGATGGATAATCAAACGACGTCAGGCAAGGGGGCTTGGGCCTCACTTGCCGTGGGTACGGTTGTGCTGGGCACCTTCTTTGGTTGGGCCTATTGGCCGACCTTGCTGGCGCTGATCGGCAAGTGGGATAGCGAGCCCGACTATTCGCACGGGTATTTCGTCGTGCCGCTTGCCTTGTATTTTCTATGGGCACGCCGGGATCGCTTTCCCGGGGCACCACGCGGTCTGGCGTGGCCGGGCCTGATCTTGATTGGCCTGAGCATCGCCATCCGCGTCTGGGCCGGCCGCTATTACCTGGAGGCTATCGACGCCTGGTCGATTCCGCTCTGGGTGGCTGGCGTGGTTTGGCTGTTCGGCGGCTGGAAGGTTTTTTGCTGGAGCCTGCCTTCGGTCGCGTTTCTCTGGTTTATGATCCCCTTGCCGTGGCGCATAGAGCGTTGGTTTAGCCTTCCGCTGCAACGTATAGCAACGCACATCAGTACTTGGACTTTGCAGGCTTTGGGCCAGCCGGCCATCGCCGAGGGAAACACGATTCTGTTGGGCGAGAATTCGTTGAATATCGCCGAAGCCTGTTCCGGATTACGGATTTTCATGGGCATCGTGGCCTTGGCCTTCGCTTATGTGATCCTGGCGCGACGAACATGGTGGGAGAATGGCATCCTGCTGGTCGCCGTGGTTCCGATTGCCCTGATTGCCAATGCGACGCGAATCGTGTGCACGGGCCTGCTTTATCAACTGGTATCCGGGGAGGCGGCCCACGAGTTCACGCACAATTGGGCCGGCTACATAATGATTCCCTATGCTGCGTTATTGTTTGCCATGGCCCTGTGGTATTTGGGCAAGCTGGTGCACGAGGTCGAACTGGTCGGCGTCGGCTCCGTGGTTCGCCGAGAAAGGGCCTAGATGTTTTCCGAAGTACTAAACTCTTGCCGATGGGGCGTGTCGTAATCCGCGTTGGTTGCACCACGTATTAGACGGAGAAACTACCATGACTGACTCGCATCACACTCCCGAACCGAAGAACGTGATTTCGGCCCCTTTGCCGCGACCGACGGCGGCGCTTAGCCACCGGGGCGGTTCGCCCGGCAAGGCGCCGGAGCAGACAATGACGCCCGGCTTTGTGCTGGGCGCGCTGCGTCAATGGTGGAAGATCGCCACGCCGGCGGCGTTGATCCTGGCGACGGTTGGTGCGTCGCTGGTTTGGTATGACTTCGAGCCGGAGTATCAGGCTTCGGTCTGGCTGCAGATTAACGAACTGACTCCCTATATTGCTTTTCAATCGCAAGAGCAGTCCAAGCAGTTTGTCGAGACGCAGAAGGCACTCTTGAAGAGCCCGATGGTGTTGGGTCCGGTGGTGGCCGATGCAGAGATTCGCAAGGTGTTGCCGGAGCTGAGTGAGGAGTCTAACCCTATCGAGTGGTTGACGGAACAAATCGAAGTGCACCAACGAAACCGTGAATCCGAAATTTGGTTGATTTCGTTAAAGAACCCCTCCCAGAAGGGCGTGGCGCTGGTAGTCAACGCCGTGGTTGAGAAATATCTGGCCTTGTTGGTCCAACAGGAAAAACAGCAGAACAACAAGGTTCTGCAACTGCTGGAGGAGGCGCGGAGGCGGCGTTCTGCCGAAGTGACGCTGCTGCGTAAGAACATCAGACATTTGACCCAACAGGCGACGGGGAAGGACCCTTATACGGTCGGTCCGGCGGGGGAAGACGGTACGCAGCGGCCCATATTGGCCAATCTGCAGAACCGACTGACAACGGCAGAAATCGAGCAGGAAGTTGCCTTGGCCAATCAACGTCTCTTCTTGAGTCAGTTGATCGGCAACAAGAATTCCAAAGTGCCACCCGAGAAGGTCGAAGGCTTGCTGGAACTGGACGCCGAGGAGCTTTTCGAGCAATTGCTCGGCGACCAGAAACTGGAGATCCCGGTCGACAAGATTGAACTTCTGGTTGCGAACGACCCGCGGGTCCAGGAATCCGAAGCCTTGCGGAATGCCATGCGGGAGCAACTTCAGGAGATCGCATCGATTTCCAAGAAACCATCGCAGAGCCCCGGATATCGGCGTCTACTTGAGGAAATCGACGGCAAGATGGGACGTCCCGAGGCGTTCGAGCAATTGGTAGTGAAGATCGGGCAGCTTCTGAAGCTCGACAGACCGGCCGAAGGCAAGGAGGAAACGCCCGAGCGAAAGAAGCTCTTGCGAGAAATCGTCCGGCTCTGTCCGGACGACGAACTCCTGGAGAAACTGAAGACCGAGGTCCAAACCCTGCGCGGCATCGCGACGAATTCCGAGCAGGGCAAAGACTCCGCGAAATTCAAGGAGAAGTCTGCTGCGATCTCCGACCAGTACACCGGGGACGTGGTCCTTGCATGCATCCACACGGCCGTCCGGAACTTGCTTGATATCAAGGCCAAGTCGGCTCGCGGCGAGGACGATTCGGACTATCGCGACGCGTTTCAGGAGTTGAAAGACAACTGCGGAGACACGGGGACTCTTGCCTTGCTCAAAGCAGGATTGCGTCAACAATTGATTGCCCAGATGAAGGCTAAGTTCCACAGTGACCGCGAGCAGGAGTTTGCTTTGTTGAAGCAGGATCTGGAGCGATACAAGATCGAGAAAAAACTGTTTCGGGAGCGTTTTGAGGAGGAGTTGAAGAATGTCAAGGGATATAGCTTGGACATCTTGGAGATGGGGTTCAAACAGGCCGAGTTGGAACGGGCCCAGGATGTCTTAGTCAGGATTGCACAACGAAAGTTAGCGATCGACGACCGGACGCGTGCTCCCCGCCGCGTAAGTTTGCTGCGGTCGGCAGAGAAACCCAACGCTCCGATCGAGTTGATTCCCTACAAGTTGCTGACTCTGGCCGTGGTGGGAGGGTTGTTTTTCCCATTCCTGTTGGCCGTCGGTTGGGAGCGTGTCCTGCAACGCGTCAATAGCCCGCATCAATTGGAACGTGATTCCGACATGATCGTGATCGGGGAGACCCCGCGCTTGCCCGTGCGGCCGCACGGTTCGCGCCGGTCGGGAGGCCGGAACTCGCGGCGCAATCTGGGGATCTTCGAAGAGAGTATCGACGGCGTGCGAACGTGTCTGATGCTCTCCGAACCGCTGCAAGACTTTCAGGTCTTGGCGGTCACCAGCGCGACGAAGAAAGAGGGTAAGACGAGCGTGGCGTCGCAACTGGCGGTGAGTATCGCCCGCGCTACCGGAACCCCGACCCTGTTGGTCGACGGCGACATGCGCTCGCCGGATATCCACAACATATTCGATATTCCGTTGGAACCGGGGTTGGCTGAAGTGATGACCTCCAAGTGCGAACTGGACGAAGCGATCGCCAAGGATTGGAGCGAATACGTGCACCTGCTTCCTGCCGGAAAGCTCCGCGTAAATCCTCACAAGCTGATGGGTAACGGAAAGGTGAAGAAGCTGTTTGACGAGCTTCGTTCCCGATACCGCTATATCGTCATCGACACGCCTCCGGTGCTTGCGGCCAGTGAAGCCTTGGTGTTGGCCAAGACGGCCGACGCCTCGTTGCTGTGTGCAATGCAGGATAGAAGTCGCTTGGACCAGGTGAGAAAAGGATACGGTCGGCTATTGGCGGCCGGCGCCCGACCGGCAGGTACGGTGCTCAACGGGGTCCCGGTGAAGCGCTACACCTACCGTTACGGCAACTACGCTTACGACCAGGACTAGCTGCCTGTTTCCATCGAGTTGATTGCCGGCTTTGGGCCGGCCGAAACGAACCTCGCAAGAGACCCATTTCATGACTTCTTCTGCATCCGGTAACGAGACAAAAAGGCGGGAAACCCGCCGAGAACTCAACGTGCGCCTGTTGGTGGGTACGTTGATTACCCTGACCGTGCTGGCTGTGGTCGGATTCTTCTGGTGGCAGTTTCAAGTGGGCCGGACGGCCGGAGCGCTGTTGAGTCGGGCCGAGAGTTTCGAAGCGGAAGAAGAGTGGATGGATGCGGCCACTTACCTTCATCGATACTTGCGTTTGAATCCGGCCGATGAGATGACGCAGATTAAACTGGCCGAAACTTACGGCAAATGGGGGCAACAACCGCGACAAAGCGTCCAGTTGTATTACAACGCGGTAGGCGTCGCCGCCGCTAGTCAGGACGACAAAGTAAAGGCCAAGGAGCCTGAACTTCGCCGCCAACTGGCGGAATTACTGCTGGCCTTCAGGCAGTTCGTTTCTGCCCAGGAAGAGGCCAAACGCCTTGGCAAGGAGGATGCACAGGGTTGGTATTTGCTGGCGTCGGCCATCTATGGCCAATGGCGAAGCGAGACTTTGCGTAGAGAGAATCGCCAGATCGAATCCGCCGATCCTGCGAACGACGAAACGACTCAGGGCAAGTGGCCTGCCGATTCCATCGGCGCGGAGTTCGGACCGGACGGAACGCTCGACGAAGCGCTTGAGCGAGCCTTGAAGCTGAACCCGGAAAAGATCGATCTAACCACCTCGTTGGCCCGCGTCTATCGGCAGGCGGAAGAGTTTCTCGGCGAGAAAAATGGCGAGATGAAAGCCGAAGACCGTGCGAAGAAGGCCGACGATCTGGTCGATCAGATGGTGGCGGCCGACCCGAAGAATCCCGACGCCTTGCTGGCTCGATTCCTCTACCGAGCCCAAAACAAGCTGCCGGAGGCCGACGACGAACTGACGGCCGCCCTAAATCAAGGCGCCGAGCAGATTATCAGCCGCTGGCCTGATCACTTGGGTATCCTACGCTTTGCGGCCACCCGTTCCGCGGAGGGGTGGCCTCAAGGTGGTTCTAAGAAAGAGATTCGCGAACATTTCGATGGGGCCACCAAATTGTATGGGCATATCATCGCCCAGGTCGATCCGGAACACCTGATGTCCTATATGGCCCTGGGGGAGATTCACTCTCTTCTGGGTGAATCGGAACAAGCGATCAAAATGCTGAAAAAGGCCATTGCGGTCGAAGAAACGCCGGGAGATACTTCGCTGCGTTTCCAGCTACATGACCGATTGGTCCGAACCCTTTCGGCGACACTTCAATTGGACGAGGCCGCCGAGACCTTGGATCGCTTCGAGAGTCTCCTTGCCGACTCCGGTCAAAGCATCTCGCGGTCGCAGCTAGCGACCCAAACCCGCACGATCACGTTATTGCGAGGCGAATTGCACTTAAGGCAAGGGAATCTCGGCGAAGGCGTGCGCCTGTTGCGACAGGTCGTGTTGAACAAGGCGACGACGCCCCAGGAAGTCCGTCAGTCATTTCAAGCGTGGCAGCGATTGGGGAACATTAATGCGCTCTTCTCGCGGTGGGTGGCGGCAGCCAAGGCGTATGAACGTGCCGCGAACCTCCGTCCCACCGATGCGCAAACCAGGCTTGGCGCCGCAAGAAGCTGGGCCAAGGCTCTTCGCTTTGACGAGGCGATTCGTTGGTACAAGCGAGCGTTGGAGTTGGACGACGTGCAGACAACTTGGCTGGCGCTGGCCTACATCCGGCTTCAGCAACAACGCCTCCTGCCGCAGAGTGAGCGGGATTGGGCGCCTTTTCAGCAGGAACTGGCTCAGGCCCGCACACCCAAAGACGGAAAGCCGCTGATCGCCGTCTGGCGCATTCCCCTGCTGGAAGCGCAGTACAAGAAAGCCCGCGCCGAAGAGCAGCAGAAAGGGGAAGAGGCGGCACAGCAGATGCTAACAACGCTCAGGAACCTGGAAAAAGGTAACGCCTCATCTCAAGCTCTGATGCAGCAACTTGTTACGCTTTATCAAGAACTGGAAGCGCCGAAAGACGCCGATCGCGCGATAGGAAAATTCGTCGAGTTGGCCAAGGACTCGCTGGAATCCTATACACTTCCAGCCTGGACATACGCCGGCCGCGGCGAGTATCAGCGGGCGCATAAGTTGCTAGAGACGAAGATTGTCGAAATAGATGACCTCGATAACTCGGACCGTCGCCAGGCCGTGATTCGCAGGAGACTGGTTCGTGCGCTGGCGGGAATCCATCTTGCCGAAGGGAAACGGAAAACGACCCGCCCGCAAGTCAACTTACAGCAGGCGCGGGCCGCTTTCGAGAATGCCTTGAAATGGGACCCGAAAAGCACTCAGGCCTACGAGCGACTGGTTGCCGTGCTTTGTCAGACCAAAGAATTCGATCTGGCCAGGCACCGACTTCGCGAGGCCAAAAAGCTTGGGGTGTCGACGGCCCGCTTGCATGCCTTGGAGGTTATCGCGGCGCGAGGCTTGGGGGAATCGGATCAGGCCATTGCCCTGGCCCGCGAAACCGTCAAGCAGCACCCGGAGAATCCCTTGGCCAAGGTTGGTCTGGGGCAGCTTCTGCTTGCGGCCGACAAGACAGACGAGGCCGAAAGGATCTTTCGCGAGGCTCTCTACCTTGCACCGAGCGACTCGCGAACCGTCGACTCGCTCTTCAGTCTGTTTGTAAAATCCGAGAATCTCGATCGCGCCAAGGCCGTTCTTAAAGAACTTGAAGAGGACAAAAAACTCACCGAAATCCAGCGGACACTGACGCGAGCCCGAGGTTACGAAGTCATCGGGGATCAAGATCGGGCTAAAAAGATTTTCGAGAAGGCGGCAGCCGATCATCCGGATGACGTGAGCGTTCACCGGCGTCGGGCGGATTTCCTGTTGCATTATGAACCACTGGAGGCTCAGGCGGCCCTTGAAAAGATCAAGGAATTGCAGCCATACTCCGACGTCGATTTGCGGAATCTGGCCGTATTCCTGGCCGAATATAGCCGAATGACGCCAGAGGCAGAAGAAGACCCGAAACACCAGGAAGAAGACCGATTGGGTTTCCAGAAGGCGATCGAGCATCTCGAAACAATCGTTGATCGTTCCGCGGAGTTCAACCCGCCGGATCATTCGGTGTTGGCCCAGCTCTATGAGTCCGAGTTCCGACTGCAAACCGTTCGCGGTCAACCCACGGACCGTCTGCGTGCGGCCGATAGCCAACATCGATCCTTGGTAACGCGGGCCAACCGCGAGCCGGGCCATCTGGTTGCCTATCTGAATTTCCTGTTGCGGCACGTTTTGGAAGCTCCCGACGACGACGCGCCCTTGCAGGTATCGTTCGAAGACATCGATCGCTGGCTGAAGCAGTTGGAAAAGGCCTCTCCCGACAGCCTTGTCGCCATCCAATTGCGAGGGCGCTGGCTGCTGAAGCAAGATCGCGCCTCGGAAATCAAGCCGCGCGTGGAAGCCATGTTCGAAAAAGCCCGGGAAGAAGTTTCCCTCGGCGACGATCCGGACGAAGCCCAGCGTCGTCAGGCCCAAGTCTGCGTCTTGGCCGCCAATCTGTACATGGCGCTGAAGCAATATGAGCCCGCCCAAGATTGGAGCGAACGCCTCCAGGAGTTGCAGCCGGAGCGATACGGCGTGTTGGCCCTTTGTTTGGCACAACAGGGACAAATGGAAAAGGCGATCGAACTGTGCATTCGCAACGCCAAGTCGGACGATTCTCCGCAAGCCGTTCTGGCCTTGATCTCGGTGCTGACCGCCGGTGACCCCTCGGCCGAAGACTTCGAACGTGCTGAACCGCTGCTACGCAACGCTGTCAAGGACTACGCCGACAATCCTGTGGTGCTCTCCGCGGTGGCCGGCGCCAGAATCCTGCAAGCGCGCGATGAGGATGCCGCGGGACTGTACAAGCAAGTGCTCGAACTGAAGCCCCGTGACGTCGCGGCATTGAATAATCTGGCCACGCTGCTGGCCGAATCGAAACAGCCCGATGCGCTGGCCGAGGCCCGCAAGTATATCGATCAAGCTATTAACTCTACCGGCGAACGGTCCCTTTTGCTGGACACCAAAGGCATGATCTTGCTGCAACAAGGTGATCCGCAGCAAGCCATGGCCTGTCTAGAAGCCGCCGTGGCGATACCCAAACCCGATCCGCGATACTATTTCCATCTGGCGGTCGCCTACCTGCGCGCCGACATGAGGGCGCAGGCCGAAATTGCTTTTCGCCAGGCACTCGATCAAGATCTAGAAGGGCAGCTTCTCATGCATACCGACAAGGAGCTGCTGGCACAGATGAAACAGGAATTTGCCGCTGACTCTTCACCAAAAACACCTTCCTCGTAAATAGTTAGTACGTTATGAAACAGTTTCTTCCCATTCTGGCCGTTGCCCTGGTAGTGACGTTGACGATCGCCTCCGGATGGATTCACGGCCATTTGAACAGCCGCTGGGGCCCGCCGCAAGCGATGCTCGAAGTGGCGGAGAAGTTGGAATCGCTGCCCACGCAGTTTCCGGCAGGTAATCCGCAAGCGTCTCCAGACGAAGACGCGACCGAGCCAACCGAGTCGACCGAGACACCTGAGTCGCCGGCCGTCGACTCGCTGTTGGGAGAAGCCCAATGGGTCATGAAGTCGGATGACCCCATGGATCCCTTTGCGTTGAAGATGCTGCGATGTGCCGGATACGTCAACCGGAGTTACGAGCATTCGATCACCGGCGCCACGATCCGCATGTCGATCATCCTTGGGCCGTCGGGAGAAATCGCCGTTCACACACCCGAGGTCTGTTTTTCCAGCCGCCAATACGAGGAGCCGGGCGAGCGTCAGAGCGTTGCCATCGATTGCCAGGACGGTTCGAAAGGCGAGTTTTGGACCAACGAATTTCAACCCAGAGACAAAATCAACGGACGGCCAATTCGCGTGCTTTATGCCTGGAGCACTGGCGGAACCTGGATGGCGGCCAAGGGTTCCGACTTGAGGTTCTCTGGCCAGCCATACCTTTACAAGATTCAGCTCTCCGTGGCCGACGAGGCTGTGGGCAGGAATTTTCTGCGGGACCTGATCCCCGTGGCCAAGCGGTACCTGATCGAGTTGAATAACAACTAAGATCGAACGAAAGAAACCTTGCCTCACCACAACGCCAACGCAATGGATATCCCCAGTCAACGGGTGGTCACAAGCCGTGTTGCCGTGGAAACTACGGTCTCGACTACGGCAAACACGGCCTGCGAGAGATCCGTTTTGACCGCCGACCAATGCAGATCCTCGGTTGCCCGCAAAGGTCGCCGCCAGGGAGAACATCTTCGCACATGCTTCGACGGCAGGTGCTTGACTTTTCCTGTCGATCTGCTACAATGGCGACTTCCGTGCAGGGGCCGAACTGGGCCCTTTGGATCCCACCGTTGTCGACCAAAGGATTTGCGTCACAAGGAAGGACAAGTCGTTGACGCGCGTGGCAGGGCTAAGGCATCAGAAGAAGTCTTTTTAAGCGGAGAAAAGACTCAACGGACACGTAATTGCTTGCAGGAGTTTGCCCCATGTCTGTCGTCAATCGCCTAAAACCAAAGCAACCTCGTAAGACTTTGAGAGCCTTCGCGGCTTGGCCTAACGGATCCGAGGGCAATAGCGGATCGACGCACGAAGTCCACCCGACATCCTACTGCCGGTGGAAGAGTTGGCTCGGGCGGATCCTGGCCCTGATTCTCTTGGTGCCTACGCTGCCCGTTATTGGATTGCTCGTGTTGCTGGTTCGCTCGACTTCTCGCGGGCCCGCTATCTACCGTCAGGCCCGTGTCGGGAAGGACGGCCGGTCGTTCATCATGTATAAAATTCGAACCATGCGGCTGGACGCGGAGGCCAACGGGGCCACGTGGGCCAAGCTTCGCGACGATCGCACCACGTTTGTCGGTAATGTGTTGCGAAAACTGCATCTGGATGAGTTCCCCCAGTTGCTCAATGTGCTTAAGGGGGAAATGGTGCTGGTCGGTCCGCGGCCCGAGCGTCCTGAATTCGTGCACGTGCTAGCCGAGGAGATTCCGGGATACATGCAACGGCTTTCTGTGCACCCCGGTATCACGGGACTTGCCCAAATCAACCTCCCGCCCGACACCGATTTGCAGAGCGTTCGCCAAAAGCTGGTTCTCGATTTGGAATACATCGAAACCGCCAGCCTCTGGATGGATGTACGCATCCTCGCCTACACGTTCTTGCGCATATCGAGAGTCAGCGGCCGGATCGCCGTTCGACTGACAAAAGTGGCTCGCCACGTGGCGCCGAGCAAGCTGTCGCAACACGCGATCGCCGAGGCCGCTCCGCCAAGCCTTGTCATCATATCACCCCATGGCAATGGGGACAACGGCGGCAACGGCCATGGCGCCGTCGGCAAGGGACCAATTCATCTGAAGTGCCAGCCCGACAAGGCAGTCGCTGACAAGCCACGCTAAGCGGCCAGCTCACCCCGTTGTATTATTCACTCCTCCGCGACCAATCCCCAACACTTTGAATCACGCTCAAATATCGCGACCGTTGAACGCCTTCTCGGTCGACGTGGAGGACTATTACCACGTCACCGCGTTTGAAAAGCGCATTCACCGCAACGACTGGGATCGCTACGAGAGTCGGGTGGTCGACAACACACGCCGGATCCTGCAGTTGCTCTGCCGTCACAACGTGAAAGCCACCTTCTTCGTGCTCGGCTGGGTCGCGCGACACTACCCGGAATTGGTCCGAGAGATTCACGAGAAGGGCCACGAAATCGGCTCTCACAGCCTGGAGCATCGCCTCGTGTACCAACTCACGCCGGAAGAGTTTCGCCGTGACTTGCGAGAGTCGCGGGACATGCTGGCCGAGATCATCGACCAACCGGTCACGGCCTACCGTGCCCCGAGCTTCTCGATCACGAAGCAATCGCTTTGGGCCCTGGACATTCTGGTCGAAGAAGGATTCACGATCGACACGAGCATTTTCCCGACCCGTCATCCTCGATACGGGATCCCCGGCTTTGAGCCGAAGATTCAGCAGATCGACACGTCGGCGGGCCCGCTTAGGGAATTCCCCATGACCGTGGCCCGGCTGGCGAAGATGAACGTTCCCGTAAGCGGCGGCGGCTACTTCCGCCTCTATCCCTTGGCGTGGACGGTCCGCATGCTCCGGCAGGTCAACCGAGCGGGCGCCCCGTTTGTGTTCTATATCCACCCCTGGGAAGTCGACCCCGATCAACCGCGACTACAGGCCTGCTCACGGGTCTCGCGATTTCGCCATTATGTGAACTTATCGAAAACCGAGGCAAAACTCGACTTGCTACTTCAGCGATTCCGCTTCGGTCGCCTCTCGGAAGTCGTCGAACAGGCCTTTCCTTCATCGAACGGCCGTAACTCGCAACCTCAAGAGCACGCTTTTGGCGGCGAGCAGCAGGTCGCATCAGTTCCCCCACAAACAAAGCCACGAAGTATGATGGGGGTTTACGAAGGCGTTGACCACTATTATCGATACGTTAAAAAGGTGAATAAAGATGAGGACGGGAATGAAGTCGAAAGTTTTTCCCCTATCCCGATTTCATCGTTCATCATTAAGCCGACATTGATTGTGACTCTTGATGGAGAGCAAATTATCGAAGGCGATATTATTGCGAAGGATCAAACCAGCAAG
>CAYYOX010000067.1:0-7502 GCA_964473065.1 uncultured Planctomycetaceae bacterium
GATTTCCCTACATCTCGCCAAGAACACTTACCGGCCGAGCCAGCCTGAGGTTAACAGGACGTCGATCGCTCGCTCGTATCGGGCATGGCTCCTCGGCGGCTGCGGGGGCGTGCTTCGCTGTTCGTATTGGTGCAACCACGACGCGGCGCTCGGGGGCGGACCGTGATAAACGGGCCTCATCCCCGAATGGTATGCGGGAAGCCCGCTGGCGTTGTTGCCCGAGATTTCGTTCTTCAGGTCGGTTGCCCGGTCGTATGTCAAGTCCGAGCAGAACCAATCCTGTCCGGAAGAGCCGGTCAGTCGGTCCGTGTCCTCGTCCTCAAGCACGGTCTGCCCAAGCCTTAGGAAGAATTCTTGGGTCGGATCACTCAGGCCAAGCACGCGAGTTCGGTAGTCGGCCGCCGATGTCCACTGCTCCGTAATCGCACGACATGCCTCATCGAGGTTGTCAAAGCTAAGCCGCCCGCCGATGAGGATGTCGTCGTCCGAGTTACCCACGATCCGATCCGCCCCGTCTTCACCGACCAAAAGATCCCGCCCGCGACCGCCATTGAGCCGATCCTCACCCAGCCCGCCAAACAGCAGATCATGCCCGGCCCCGCCCTTGAGCCGATCGTCACCCTCGTTCCCATAAAGCCAAGCCGGCAAACCGATGCTCCCGGCCACCTGCACATTATCATTCCCCTCATAAGCAAAGGCCACCAATCGGCTCGTAGGCCGAAAAGTCCCCAGCACCACATCATTGAGCGTAACAACGATCTGGCCGTCGTTTCCTTCCGGCTCGAACAGAATATGATCATCTTCCCGCGTGCCATACACAACCAGCATCTTCCCGCCCGGATACAACGGATCCTCTTCAAGCCGGGCGACCCCAATCGGCGTCACGTTGACAACCACCGTCGCTTCACTCGACTCATCCTGGCCGTCATAGGCCTTGTAAGTAAAACTGTCCGAGCCGTTGAAGTCAGTTTCCGGCTCGTAGACGAAAGAACCATCCTCATTGAGCGTCAACGTGCCATGCGCAGGCCCGTCAACCAGCACGGCCGAGATCGCATCGCCATCGACGTCCGTATCGTTGTCCAGGACACCGGGGACGTCAACTTCCAGTATTTCGTTCTGGTCCACGGTGTACTCGTCGTCCGTTGCCCGCGGGGCGTCGTTGACCGGGTCTACCGTCAGCGGGATGGTCTCTTCTGCGAACAGGCCATCCATATCCGTCGCCCGGACCACAATCGTAGCCGTCCCGTTCTGGTTCTCTTGATAGTCGAACGTTAGCGTGCTGTCGGCAATGGAGGCCACAACCAGACCTTCGTTGTCGTTGGCCACGACGCTAAAGACGAGACTATCGCTGTTGGTGATGATATCGACGTCATCGAAGACCGTGGTCAGGTCGAACGTCCAATCGTCGGTGTCCTCATCCACAGTGACCGGGCCGATCGGATTGACGATTGTTGGCTCGTCGTTGACTGGGTTGACCGTCAGTGAGATCGTATCTTCTGTGAACAGGCCATCCGTATCAGTCGCCCTGACCACAATCACCGCCGTCCCGTTCTGATTCTCCAAATAGTCCAGCGTAAGAATGTCACCGTCGATGGAAGCGGCCACCAAGGCCCCGTTGTCGTTGCTCTGTACGCTGAAGGCGAGATTATCGCCGTTTGTGAGAATATCAACGTCATAGAAGACCAACATTAGGTCGAACGTCGAGTCGGCTGCGTCTTCGTTCACGATGACCGATCCGATCGGGCCGAAAACCAACGGCGGATCGTTGACTGCGGCGACGTCGATCGTGACGGTGGCCTCTTCGGAGTCCAACTCGCCGTCATTGACCGTGAAGGTGAAGCTATCCGGGCCGTTGTAGTTCACGTCCGGCGTGTAGGTCACCTGGCCCGTGTTTGCGTCGAAGTCGCTCAACCTGCCGTGGATCGGCGCCGCTGCCAACGCAAACGTCAACGGCTGCACCCGTCCGTCGTCGCTGCCGGTGAGTGTGATTTCAGTCGCCGTGTCTTCAACCCCAACGACCTCTTGAAAATGCGCCACCGGCGGCTGATTGACTACTATCGGCACACGTTGCAGCAGGACCGATATGCTGGCACCGCTTGTCACGATGTCCAGCAGGCCGTCGCCGTTGAGGTCCTCCAGTGCTACTGCCCTAGGTGCAGTCGTTGCCATGTAGGTCGCCTGGTCGCTGAAGGTGCCATCCCCGTTGCCCAACACGACAGACACGTTGTGGTCATAATAGTTGGCCGTCACGATGTCGACAAAGCCATCGCGGTTGAGGTCCACCAGTTCGAGTGCCCGAGCACCGTGGCCTACCGCATAGAATGCCGGACCGGCGAACGTCCCGTCCCCGTTTCCCAGCAGGACCGACACCTCGTTGGGAGGACCAGTGTATTGGTGGGGCATCACGATATCCATGAAGCCGTCGCGGTTGAGGTCCTCCAATACTGGTGCTGCAGCGAGAGACGGCCGAAACACCAAAAAATGGAGCTGCTGCTTGCCAAAGGTCCCATCCCCATTGCCCGGTAGAATCGACACGCCACCGATGCCCCCGGAGATGCCCATCACGATGTCCACCCAGCCGTCGCCGGTGACGTCCTTCAGTGGCAGCGAAATGCGCGACCCGACGCTTGTCGCATAGGTCGCTTGGCCTGCAAAGGTCCCGTCCCCATTGCCCAGTAGAATCGACACGCCGGTACTCAATGTGGTTCTCGTCGCGATGTCTATAAAGCCGTCGCGGTTGAGGTCCTCCAATGCCAGTGACTGAGGCTGTCCTACTAGCTCATAGGTCGCCTGATCAGCGAACGTGCCGTCCCCGTTGCCCAGCAGGACCGACACGTCGTTGCTCCAGATGTTTGCGGTCACAATGTCCAGGAATCCATCGTAGTTGAGGTCTTCCACCGCCAGTGACCTAGGCCGATCCCCTACCGCATAGGTTGCCTGATCGGCGAACGTGCCGTCTCCGTTGCCCAACAGGACCGACACGTCATCGCTGTAGCGGTTGGCCGTCACGACGTCAGGAAGGCCGTCGCCGTTGAGGTCTTCCAGCGTCAATGTCCCGGGCCAATCCCCTACCGCATAGGTCGCCTGATCTGCGAACGTCCCGTTTCCGTTGCCCAGCAGGACCGACACGTTATCTTCGAGCCTGTTGGCCGCCACGATGTCGATGAGCCCATCGCGGTTGAGGTCCTTCAGCAGCAATAATTCAGGCGTACCTCCTACCGCATAGGTCGCCTGGGCGGCGAACGAACCGTCCCCGTTGCCCAGCAGGACCGACGCGTTGTCGGGACGGTATCCCTCATAGGCGATTCCACTGTTGATCGTCACGAGGTCCACGAATCCGTCGTCGTTGAGGTCGTTTATCGCTATCGCTTTAGGGTATTTCGTTACCTCATAGCTCGCCCTGTCTGCGAATGTCCCGTCCCCGTTGGCCAGTAGGACCGACACGTTGTCGGGATACTCACCGGTGGCCGCCACTATGTCTACAAAGCCGTCGTGATTGAGGTCCTCCAATACCAATGACCAAGGCAATTTCCCTACTTCATAGGTCGCTTGTTCGGTGAATGTCCCGTCCCCGTTGCCCAGCAGGATCGACACGTTGCGATAGCTGTGAGTCACGATGTCCACAAAGCCGTCGCGGTTGAGGTCATCCATTGCCAGTGACCGAGGCCCAATGTCTACCGCATAGGTTGTTTGATTGCCGAATGTACCGTCCCCGTTACCCAGAAGGACCGACACAGTGTCGCTCCCGCCGTTGGGCGTCGCGATGTCCAGAATACCATCGCGGTTGAGGTCTTCCAGTATCAATGTCCCGGGCCAATCTCCTGCCGCATAGGTCGCCTGGTCGGCGAACGTGCCGTTCCCATTTCCCAGCAGCACCGACACGTTGTCACTTCCAGCATTGGCCGTCACGATGTCCAGAAAGCCATCGCGGTTGAGGTCATCCAGCGCAAGTGCCTGAGGCTCAGCCCCTACCGCATAAGTCGCCTGATCGGCAAACGTGCCGTCTCCATTACTCAGCAACAGCGACACGTTGTTACTTCCTGCGTTGGCCGTCGCGATGTCCAAGAAACCATCGCGGTTGAGGTCATCCAGCGCAAGTGCCCGAGGCTCATCCCCTACCGCATAGATCGTCTGATCGGCGAATGTGCCGTCTCCGTTACCTAGCAGCAGCGACAAACTGTCGTATGAACTGCCGCTCGTGATGAGGTCTGCAAAGCCATCGCGGTTGATGTCTTGTAGCGTTAATGTCCCGCCACGACTCTCTGCCGCATAGGTCGCCTGGGCGGCGAACGAACCGTCCCCGTTGCCCAGCAGGACCGATATGCCGGAGCTGTCCGTCACGATGTCAAGAAAGCCGTCGCCGTTGACGTCCTCCAATGCCACGTTGTACGGTTCTACCCCCACCGGGAATTGCTCGCCTGGGAAAAGGCCGTGTGGGTTGGGGGGCGATGCGTTGAGTAGGGCTCGGTCTTCGAGCAACTCCAGCGCGAGCTTCCGAGGGCGCGGAATTGCTGGCGGGGCGTTGGAAAGGGTTGGGGAGAACGGCCGGCAACGGGCGGATCGGGGCTTCATGGGTGGCTCCTCGAAACGGGGTGACTCTTTCCGTGCAATAGCGGCACCCCACCAGCCTAGAGCGGGAGATACGGAATGTCAACCTTTTTGCCCAATTTGGCCAAAACGAGCGGTGAGGGGTGGTTTTCAGTAGCTGCACTCGCCAGAGTGCGGTAATCTCGGGTTCCCCGCGTTCTGGCGAACGCAGCTACCCGTTAGTGTCTTATTCCACCTTGGCGAAGGAGAATCCGCTGGCTTTGATGCGCCATAGGAAGAAGGTTGCTCCGACGACCATGAGGACCGCGCTGAGGAGGAAGATCTTTTCGGGATGCTGCTCGGTTGGGCTCGTGCCGAAGGCGGGGCGGATGATCCAGTACGTCATTGAGGCGAGCAACAGGAACGTGAACGAAACGCCGTTGGCCGTGCCGAGAAAACGGCCGCGCTCGTCGTCGGGTGAGAGGCGCTGGAGCAATGCTTGCAAGGGGATAATGTAGAACCCGGCCGACACGCCCGCTCCGAAGATGAAACCCGAGATGGGGCTCGCCACCATTCGCCACATCGGCGGCAAGTCGGGCAGCGTGGGCGGGATCGTTCCTAGCAGGAAGAAGAATAACGTCAAGCCGACAGCGCCGAGCGGAATCAAGCGCGGCCGGATGGCGTGGCCCGAGATCAAACCGGCCAACACGCTTCCCAGGCCGATCGCCACGCCCATCACGCCCAGCAACATGCTGACTTCCATCCGCGACACGTGGTATGACTGTAGCACCACGGAGTATTCCGGAATAATAAGCAGCGCTAGCCCGGCAAGGAAATAGAAGTATCCCCAGGCCAGCATAACCATCAGCAAGGGCGTGCGGGCCATTTCCTTCAGTGTGCTGACATAGGTGGCAAAAGGGTTCAGGTCGTAGGTCAACTGCTGGTCGCCGGGTTCCAAACGCGGCAGGAACACTACCGTGGCCAGGCCGACCAGGGCGATCGTTACCATGGCCGCGCCGGGCAGCCAGAGAATGGGCGAGCCCGTTGTGCCGTCGGGACTTGGCAGCGGACTATAGGCGTCGGCAATCGTTCCCGCCGCCAGTGTGCCGACGATGACCGCAAGGTTGGTCATCATGTTGATCGCTCCGTTGGCGCGGCTCAGATCGCGCGACTCGACCAGTTCCGGGATCATGCCGTATTTCGCCGGCCCGAAGAACGCGCTTTGGCAGGTCAAGGCAACCAGAGCACTCAAGGTGATCCACAGATTGCCGGTGAAGAATCCGACCAGTGCGACGACAGAGATGGGGATTTCGACCACTTTGACCAGCACGCTGACATACCGCTTGCTGTTGCGGTCGGCGAATTGGCCGGCGTAGCCCGAGAGGATGATAAAGGGCAGCGTGAAGCAGACGCTGACAATTCCTTGTCCGCCGGCGCCGAGTTGCCCGGCCCAGGCCCCGTCGATGACCATATAGATCAACACCCCCTTGAGGATGTTATCGTTGGCAGCCCCGAAGAACTGCGTCGTGATCAGCGACAGGAATCCACGTTTTAGTAGTCTGCTTTTCAATGCTCACTCCACCGAACGACGATAAAGAGACTGTTTTGGAACACTAGTGACCGATTGTCTTTCGCTGAGAGACTCCGACTCGGAACTCTGGGCCAAAGTGTACAGGATCGTCGGATTCACGTCCATACTATCCGGACGGGACGCGACGGGCTTCGGGCAGAGCTTCCCGCACTGGCACGGAAATGGCATAATGTCTGCTTACGAGAAACACGGCCCAAAGAATTTCCACACGGGATACGACCATGCCGCGACTGATTAGTCTGCTGGGGTTGGCCACTATGCTGCTGCTGGCATGGTTGCTCTCCGAGAACCGCAAGAAGATGAACTTCCGCTTGATCCTAAGCGGCGTGGGCCTGCAACTGACCCTCGGGCTGCTGCTCTTGCGAACCCCCTTGCGCGAGACGATCTTCACCTGGTCCGACCGATTCATGACCGGGCTGATTGCCTGCTCCGACGAGGGCGCCAAGTTCGTCTTCGGTGACAGCTTCCGCGATCACTATTTCGCCTTCTCCGTCATGCCGACCGTGATCTTCTTTTCGTCGCTGACCGCCGTGCTGTTCCACCTCGGCGTGTTGCAGTGGGGGGTGAAACTCATGGCCCGGGTGATGGTCCGCGTGATGGACGTCTCGGGCGCCGAGTCGCTCTGTACGGCGGCGAACGTATTCGTGGGCATGACCACGGCGCCGCTGACCGTTCGGCCCTACCTGGAAACCATGACCCGATCCGAGCTGATGGCCCTGATGACCGGCGGCATGGCTACGGTGGCCGGCGGCACCATGGCCGCCTACATTTCGTATGGGGCCAATGCGGGTCACCTGATGGTCGCCTCGCTGATGTCGGCCCCCGCTTCGCTGGTCATTGCCAAGATCATGGTGCCCGAACTCGAAGACTCGCCCACCAAGGGAGTCGTCAAGATCGATATTCCGCGGACCGACGCCAACCTGCTGGACGCAGCCTGTCGAGGCGCGGCGGAAGGCCTGAAACTCGTCCTGAACATCGCGGCCATGCTGATCGCTTTCATCGCGTTGGTGCATTGCGTCAACTGGATGCTCTCGCCGCTGCCGCCGCTGGCCGGCTCGCCGTTGACGCTCGAACGAATGCTCGGCTGGCTCGGCGCGCCGTTGGCCTGGGTGATGGGAATCGAATGGAACGACGCCCATGCGGTGGGAGTTCTGTTGGGCGAGAAGACCGTCTTCAACGAGTTCGTGGCCTACGAGGGCTTGCAGCAGATCAAGGACGTCATCTCGCCGCGTTCCTTCACGATCGCCACTTATGCCCTGTGCGGTTTCGCCAACTTCGGCTCGATCGCCGTAATGATCGGCGGCATCGGCAGCCTGGCCCCCACGCGACGCAAAGATTTCGCCAAGTACGGGCTACGCTCGCTAATCGGCGGCGCCCTGGCCGC
>CAYYOX010000067.1:7602-16688 GCA_964473065.1 uncultured Planctomycetaceae bacterium
GGCAGCAGCCCGAGGCCGGCGATCGCCAACAGGGCCAGCGTGGTCGGCTCGGGAACGATTTGCACATGGTGCCCAAGCTCGGCGTCCCAAAGCGCCAACCGGCCGCCGCCGGCCGCATTCAGACCGTTGTAATCGGCTTCACTCATGTAAAGAATGCCCTCGATGTCGGTCCCTTCGATGGTCGCCAGTTCGTCGAGCATGAGGTCCAGTTGCTGCGGATCGAGGTTAAGCACGTCGACCAACCACAGATCGGTCAGATCATCCATCGCATACAACGGCCCCAAGTTGGTGATGTCGACAAAGTCCACGCCGCTGAGGTCCAGTTCCGTGACGGCGGGAAGATCGCCGATTCCCTCGGACCAAGGGTAGCCGCCGTCCAGCAACGCCGCCAGGGCCGTTTGGTTCAACACGGTGTCCTTCAGTGAAACGCTTGTAATACTCGCATTGCCTTCCACGTCAAACTCGCTCAGGCTGGAGAAATCGGCCTCACCTAGACTCAGCTCTGTCATGGCCGGATTGGAACCGAGATACAACTCCTCAAGATTCGGCATCCCGCTGAAAGCACCAGACTCGATGCCCGAAATCTGGTTGTCGGCCAGATCCAAGCGTGCAAGATTCATCAGGTCGCTGAAGTCGTCCGATTCGATGCTCGAAATCTCGTTGCCACCCAGAAACAGCCCCTCAAGATTCGCCAAGCCGCTGAAGTCGCTCGATTCGACGCTCGAAATCTGATTGCCATCCAGCCAGAGCGACGTAAGATTCGTTGGGCCGCTGAAGTCGCCCGATTCGATGTTCGAAATCTGGTTGTCCTCCAGATGCAGCTTCGTAAGGTTCGGCAGGCCACTGAAGTCGCCCGATTCGATGCTCGAAACCTGATTGCCACCCAGCCACAGCGACGTAAGATTTGTCAGGTCGCTGAAGTCGTCCGATTCGATGCTCAAAATCTGGTTGGCGGTCAGATATAGCGCCCTCAGATGCGGCAAGCCGCTGAAGTCGCCTGATTCAATGCTCGAAATCTGGTTGCCATGCAGAGACAGGTACCAAAGATTCGGCAGGCCGCTGAAGTCACCCGATTCGATGCTCGAAATATGGTTGACGCTCAGATACAGCGTCTTAAGATTCATCAGGTCGCTGAAGTCGCCCGATTCGATACTCGAAATCTGGTTGGCGTTCAGATATAGGTATCGCAGATGTGGCAGGTCGCTGAAGTCACCCGATTCGATACTCGAAATCTGATTGCCATTCAGTTCCAGCTTCGAAAGACTCGCCAGGCCGCTGAAGGCGCCTGATTCGATGCTCGAAATCTGATTGACGAGCAGAGACAGCCACGTAAGATTCGCCAGGCCGCTGAAATCGCCCGATTCAATGCTCGAAATCTGGTTGTATCGCAGATCAAGTCGCTGAAGATTCGGCAGGCCGCTGAAGTCGCCCGATTCGATGCTCGAAATCTGGTTGTGGAACAAAGAAAGCCGTCTCGTCGGTGTGGCAGTCCAATTGTAGTCACCGATTCCACCGAGGCCGGTGATGAGGGGGGAATACCAGCTAGCGTTGACCAGCTCGGGCATGACAGTGCCGGGGCTGAAGCCTTGGTCACTGGCCCAATCGGCGAAGGTGTAGTCGGCCTGTGCGGCGGCGTGTAGGTTCAGCACGATCCACGCAGCGACAAGCCAAGTTCCCATTACTGGCTGCTTCGTACACATGGCATTCTCCCCATCCAAGTCAGACGGCGCATCATCCGATGCGGCGGACAGCCCCCTCTACGGAAATAACAAATGGCCCATTATGGAGACTACCCCGTCGGCTGTCAATCGCAGTTGCCAGCGACCAGGAATTGGGAGGAATTGGGCAGCCGCTTGCGGCTTTGCAATGGGCGTGGAGGGCGTTTGTGGGGCACTGCAAAGCCGCAAGCGGCTGGAACGCTATCCTTACCGTTTGCCCGTAATTCGCGTCAAAGCCTCTTCTGCGGCAGTGCGGACTTCCGGTTCTTCGTCGGTTAGCCGTTTTTGGAGCAGGGGCGTGTAGTTTCGAGCCTCGCGGCCGAGCGCACCTAGCGCTTCGGCGGCCGCCTCGCGAACCCATTTGTTCGGGTCGGCCAAGGCCCGTGCCAACACGGGCGTTGCACGGCCCGCGCGGGGTCCCATTTGGCTCAACGCCTTGGCCGCGGCAACGCGCTGGTACTCGTCGCCTTCGGACAGTTTCTCGATTTGCTCGAGCACCTCTCCTTCGGCGTTTGCAATGGCGGCGGCCGCGATGGCCTCGATATCGATCTGATGTCTTGCCAACACGGCCGCTCTTCTTACGGTTCGGTCCGGGTCTTCCTGTTCGACCGTTTGCAGCAGCGGGACCGCGGCCTTGGCGGCCGGGCCGATTCTCCCTAGCGCTGTGATCGCTCGGCGACGAGTGTAATGGTCCTCGTGCCCCGCGACGGCCAACAGGGCGTCGACCGCCGCGGCTGCATCCGCTTCGAGGTTCCCCAACGCGTCGGCCGCATACCAGCGAACCCAACGGACGTCGTCCTGCAAGACGGCCGCCAAGGACTGCATGGCAGGCTTTGCCTCGTGCCCCATTTGACGCAGAACTTTTGCCGCGGCCGCTCGAACATTCGGCTTCTGTGATCGAAGCGCGTCGGAAAGCCCGTCCACGGTCGACGGCCCGATCTCAACCAGAGCATCGAACACGGGCAGCCCGATGTGGAACATGCTGCCGTCCTCGGGAATCTCGGCCACCGCGTCGAGCGTCTCGATCATGGCTTGCGAGCCCATGTTCGCAATCGCCTCGGCCGCTTGCCGACGTGCGGGCTGGTCGGGTCCCGAGCGGAGTTGCTCGATCCATTGCGACAAGTTGGCAGGCTTTTGTGGCGCGGATTCTCTGAGGGAATGCAAACGAATCCACCTGGCCGCCAAGACCGTGGCGATCAGTACCAACAGAAAAACAGCCACCGCCGCCAGCAGAAGAATGATCGTCCGGTTTCGGCGGCTGTTTTCGTTCATTCTGGGTAACTGGCGAGAATTATTTAGCCACGGATGAAACACGGATCAAACACGGATTGAATTTGGGGTAACCACTGATTATTGACGGATAGATGTTTTGACAGGATAACAGGATGATCAGGATAAGGAAAAAGAAGAACTGAAATACAACGATAGATCAAGAACTCTATCGGACCAAACCCAGACAAACGGGATTCTTAGTCTTGATCCTGATCATCCTGTCAATCCTGTCCAAAACCATTACGTCTGTAAACGCTTACGAAGGGAGATTCTTTCTTTACTATCCGTGTTCAATCCGTGTTTCATCCGTGGCTCCAAACCGTCGTATCCTGTGTCGCTGGCAGTTTATCGCGGAAATCGGTTGGCTGCCAGGAGTTAGGGCGTCTGAAATCGCCCTGCGGAAGGTTACTTGACCCCCACGGGCTAAATTGGTATACTAGAGTCCACCTTGAAAGGGCGTCGCCATGGGAGACATGAAATGAGCATTCGATTACTAATCGCCGATGACCAGCCGGTAGCTCAGGCGGGGTTCAACGCGTTTGTGGCCGACTCAGACTTCGAGATCGTCGCGGAGGCATACACGGGCCCCCGGGCGGTCGAGTTGGCGTTGTCCTCAGGCCCGGACGTAGTTTTATTGGCGGTGCGGATTGCCGGCGGGGGCGGTCTGGCTGCGCTGCGGCAGATCAAGCAGCAACAACCCGACTTGCCGGTGATTATGCTCGTGCAACGAGATAACGCGGCCTTTTATGCCGAAGCCCACACACTTGGCGCGGCCGGCTATATCTCGAAGGGGGTCTCGCGGGAGAAGTTTCGTCAGGCGGTTCGGACCGTGGTCTCCGGCCAACCGTTATGGTCGCGCAGCGATAAGCGACGCCTCGGCGGTGTGCGAACCGCGTCTCGAATAGGCGCGGAGTTGGAGGCCCCTCTGACGACCCGAGAAGCCGAAGTGCTTCGCGGCCTGGCCAACGGACTGACGAACGTCCAGATCGGCGTCCAACTGGGAATCAGCTACGAGACGGTCAAGGAATACGTCCAGAACATCCTGCGGAAGGCCGAGGTCGACGACCGGACTCAGGCCGCGGTTTGGGCCGTGCGCAATAATTTGGTGTGAGCCGCCCGGGTGCCTATTCTTTTTCCTGTCGCTGCGCGGCATAATGGGGGGGGTAAACACATCACGAATCCCTGGCGACTTGACACCATGCCTCGACTTCCAGCCTCCGTCCTCTTCGGCCTGCTTGTTCTTGGTGCGATCGAAACCTGTTTGGCGGCCGATTGGCCAACCTACGGTCGCGACAACCGGCGAAGCGCCACAACGGCCGAGCAACTCTCGCTTCCGTTGTCGGAAGCCTGGACCCATCGCGCCGCACCGCCTCGGCCCGCATGGCCCGAGCCGGCCCGACAAGATTTCTGGAACCGCAAGAACCCCCTGACTCCGTCGATCACCTTCGATCGAGCACATCACGTGGCCGTCGCCGAAGGCAATGTCTTCTTTGGTTCGACGGCCGACGACAAGGTCACCTGCTTGGATGCCGACACGGGCGGTGTGCGTTGGTCTTTCTTCACCGAAGGACCCGTGCGGCTGGCCCCGACCGTTGACCGCGGAAAAGTCTACGCCGGCTCCGACGACGGGTATCTCTATTGCTTGAATGCCGACGACGGGACGCTGCTTTGGAAATATCGCGTGGCGCCCGACGAGGGCCGTATTCCCGGCAACGGGCGGATGATCTCCCGATGGCCGTTGCGGACCGGCGTGCTGATCGATCGAGAGACGGCCTATGTGGGCGCCGGGCTGTTTCCAACGCATGGCGTTTACCTAGCGGCCGTAGATATCAACACGGGTGAACCGCGATGGCGTCGCCAACTGAAGAACATCTCCCCGCAAGGATACCTATTGGCTTCCGCGACTCGACTCTTCGTCCCGTCCGGGCGAAACGCGCCGGCCCTGTTCGACTTGCAAGACGGCAAGCCGTTGGGCATGTTGCACGACGTGAAGCGAGGCGGCAGCTTCGCGCTGTTGTGCGACGAGACGCTGGCCTACCGCGGCGAGGGTGAAGGAACCCTGGCTGTGACCGATCTTCGCAACAAGGAACGACTCGTGGTGTTCAACGGGCAGCAGATGGTCGTTCGCGGCGGGACGGCTTTTGTGCATTCCGCCACGGAACTGGCCGCGCTGGATCGTCCCAAGTACTTGCAACTTGCCCGAGAGCGAAACCGGGCGACCGCCCGAAAGGGGGCTCTTCAAAAGCAAATCAAGGCGCTCGGTAAGCAACCCGATCAGGCCGAGTTGAAAAGGCTCGGCGAGCAACTCGCAACGGTTGTCGAAGAGCTCAACGAACTGGCCCGGGCCATGGAAGCCTGCTGGATCTGGAAGCAGCCGTGTGCCTATTCCCACGCGCTGATCCTGGCGGGCGAGCTGTTGTTTGCCGGTGGGGAAGGTGAAATCGCCGCCTTTGATACGACCGATGGGAAGACCGTTTTTCAAGCGAAAGTCGACGGCCGAGCCTACGGGCTGGCGGTTGCCGACGGTCGCCTGTATGTCAGCACCGACCGAGGAGTGATCCATTGTTTTCAATAAGACCGCTTTTGATCTTGCTGATTCTGATCACCGCTTCGACCCTGCATGGCGAGGAGCCGGGGCTGTTGGGGCGTTGGACGTTCGATCCGCAACATGTTGGCAAGTCGACGGTCAAGGCCGCGGTC
This sequence comes from uncultured Planctomycetaceae bacterium, assembly GCA_964473065.1. Taxonomy (GTDB): domain Bacteria; phylum Planctomycetota; class Planctomycetia; order Pirellulales; family Thermoguttaceae; genus CAYYOX01. Next base: position 13,293 of record CAYYOX010000067.1, read on the forward strand.
GGGCCGTTGGATGCCATGATTTCCGGCAACGTGCGACAGGAACTGGACCCGCCGGCCGTGTATCTCGACGGCTCGAGCTCGCGGATGGTGCTTGCCGAGGACTTCACGTCGGCCGCCTTGCCGCGGGAGCAGATTACGGCCGAGGCCTGGGTTGCGGTGGAAAAGCCGCGTGAGTGGGCCGCCATGATCTGTGCCCTGCAAGACAACGGCAACTTCGAGAAAGGCTGGGGGCTCGGCTATCGGGGATCGAACTTCTTTTTCTCCCTCTCCAGCCAGGGCGCCGACGACGGCGACGGCGTGATGACCTATCTGATCTGCCCAACGGCATTCACGCCCGGCACTTGGTATCACGTGGTGGGAACCTACGACGGCAAGCAGATGAGGATTTATCTCGACGGCAAACTCGAGGCCTCTTCGCCGGCCCAGTCCGGAGCAATCAACTACCCGGACCATGGTTGGTACGAACTGGGGGCCTACCACGATGACGATGAGCAGTATCCCGCGCAAGGCAGCCTGTCCGAGGCGTCGGTCTATGATCGGGTGCTCAGTGCGGACGAAATCTCGGCGAGGTTCACCGCCGGGAGCAAGCGGCTGCCCCAGCCGGCCGTGTTGAAGACCGGCCCGCTGGTGCAACACCTCGCACCGGACCGCGTGGTCGTTTCCTGGGAGACCAATCCGCCCGAACGCTCGACCCTTGCCTACTGGGCGGCCGGGATACCGTCTCGACGCGTCGAAGAGACCGATCCGGAGATGAGCCACCAGATCACGCTCACCGGGCTGAAACCGAACCAACCGTACCGCTTTCAGATTGCCTATCGCGATCCGGACGGCCGCAAACGGCTGACCAGCCCGTATCGTTTCGACACCTCGTGCGACCTGATGCCGGTCGACACGGCAAGCATCCCTGACCAGCAGGACGAACCGTTCGCCGCGGCTGTCCGAGCGATCGTCAGCCGTTCGGGTGTCGATCGGGGTTATTGCCTGGTGCTCGGCTGCAACGACGGGCGGCTGGCACTTCAACTGGCCCGGCAGACCAATCTGCAGATCATCTGCGTGGAACCGGACGCGGCCAAGGTCGCTGCGACCCGACGCACGCTCGACCAAGCGGGAGTGTACGGCGTGCGAGTGGCCGTTCATCACGGCTCGCTGGAGAAGCTGCCGTACGCCGATCACTTCGCCAACCTGATCGTCTCGCAGTCGGCCATGGTCGACGGTGAACTGCCGCCGTCGGTGGCCGAAGTTTGCCGCGTGCTGCGACCATGCGGCGGGACGGCCATCTTCGGACATCCGAACGACGAAGCTGCCCTACGGGCATGGCTGGAAAAGTCGCCACTGGACGGCGGGACGGTCGATCGTGAGAACGGCCTTTGGGCCGTGCTGCGACGCGGGCCGTTGCCGGGGGCCGGGCGTTGGACCCAGCTCTATGCCAATGCCGCCAACTCGGCCTGTAGCGGGGATTCGCTGCGCGGGCCGTTGAACATTCAGTGGTTCGGCAAGCCCGGGCCGCGGCAAATGACCGATCGGCACCACCGCGGCATGGCCTCGCTGGTCAAGGACGGATACCTGGTCGTCCCCGGCAATAATCGGCTCAAGGCGGTCGACGCCTACAACGGCACGCCGCTGTGGGACTGGACAATCCCCAATTTCCGACGCGTGGGCATCGCGCGCGGTAGCGGGCACGTGGTGATCGGCAATGGGACGGTCTACGCGGCCGTCGAGGGTTCATGCCTGGAAATCGACCTGGCGACCGGGTCTTGGCAACGCACGCTGAAGATCCCGTCGAGCTTGTCCGACGTGCCGAGCCACTGGGGTTACCTGGCTCATGCGGGCCATCAGCTTTTCGGCAGTGCCGGGGCGGCGGGCGCCTCGTATCGCGGTCACGACCGGCAGACGATTGCGAGCTATACGTATTATGACAACGTACCGATGGTGACCAGCCGAGCCCTGTTCTGTCTGGATGATCGGACTGGGCAGACGCTTTGGACCTACCGCCACGCCGACGGCAGTGTGATCCTCGACTCGGCCATTGCCATCGGCGAGCACCACGTCTACTTACTGGAAAGCCGTAATGCGGACGCCGTCGATGATGCGGACGGGCGGGTTCCGCTGAGCGTGGCACTAGCGCCTTCGTGCAGTTACTTGACGGCCTTGGACCGGGACACGGGCAACGTCGTGTGGCAACGGCCCGTGGATCTGTCGATGCTGCGACATGCGGTCTATTTGAGCTACGCCCGGGAAACGGTCCTGATCACCGGCACGCACAACCAGGACAAGCACCCCCGATACGATCTGATGGCGTTCGACGCGGGCGATGGCGGGCCGCGATGGGCGAACCATTACCTCCGCACCGACAGAGTGGTCGGCGGCGATCATGGCGAACAGGACCAGCATCCGGTGATCGTCGGCAAGGTGATTTACTCGCGACCGGTGGCGTTCGATCTAGAGACGGGCGCTCGCGCCGAGTTCACTCTCGATCAAGCCGGGGGCGGCTGCGGGACCCTTTCGGCTTCGGCGTCGTACCTGTTCGGCCGCGGCACCAACCCGCAGATGTACTCGATCGGTGCGAACGGCGGGAAAGCGACCGCATTGACCACGATAACACGGCCCGGTTGCTGGATCAACATGATCCCGGCCGGCGGTCTGCTCTCGATTCCCGAGTCCAGTTCCGGCTGCACTTGCGCCTTCGCCGTCCAAACTTCAATCGTATTCGGTCAGCAGAGCAAGAATTCCCCGTAGGAAAGGAAAACTCAATGAAAGTTCTCGGCATTTCCGGCAGCCCTCGACGTGGAGGGAACACCGACATTCTGATCCAAACGGCGTTGGACGTTTTTGCCGGGCAAGGCATTCAGACCGATTTCCTCTCGCTGGCCGAGCATCCGGTCAAGCCATGCCGGGCGTGCGGCGGATGTGCCAAGGCGGAGGACATCTGTTGCGTGCAGGAAGATCCGGCCTTCGAGGGTGTGCTTGAGCGGTTCCTGGCGGCCGACGGGATCCTGGTTGGCTCGCCCGTCTATTTCGGCTCGGCCACGCCCGAGACGATGTCGCTGTTGGATCGGGTCGGCTACGTGGCCCGATGCAACGGGAACATGCTGCGACGCAAGGTCGGCGCGTCGGTCGTGGTTGCCCGACGGGCGGGACAGAACTTCACTTTCGCGCAACTGAACTACTTCTTCCTAATCAGCGAAATGATCGTACCCGGCTCGACCTACTGGAACGTCGCCTTCGGCCGCGAGAAGGGCGAGGTGGCCGATGATAAGGAAGGGATCGAAACGGTCAAGAACCTGGCCGAGAACATGGCTTGGCTGATCGAGAAACTGGGGTAAGGCGACACTCCCGCTCGTTTAGCGGTCGCCGGCACGGCGGCCTGAGTATGGCACAACAAACGGGTCGCCGTGC
>CAYYOX010000068.1:0-4241 GCA_964473065.1 uncultured Planctomycetaceae bacterium
ATTCGTTGGGGAACGTGCTCTTGGGCGGTGCGGACTCGGTCGCCGGCGATGCGGGTTTGTGGGGATCCGACTTGTCTTGCCGGGCGGTTTGCTGGGGCGGTTCGAAAAGCAGGTTTCCCAGCGGAGTACCCGCCTCGAACTGCCCCGAGGCGATCAGCACAAGCACGGCGAAACAGCCGACCAGCACTAGGGCGCCAACCGCGCGGACCAAGCGACGCGGACGGCGGGGCTCGCGGAGATACGCGGGAACAAGCGGTCGAATGCGGGGTTTTCGGTCTACCAGCGGCGGTTCCGTCTGCACGGGTGGTTCGGCCTCGGCTTGAGCCTGGGAATCTTGGCTCGCGTCGTCGGATGCGGGAAGGTGGGGGAGTTGATACATCTTTTGCCGGGACTGCGGTCCGATTTCGGCCGCTTCGCCGAGCACCAGCGTGAGAATCTGATGGCATGAGGCCACTTCCGCCAGATGCACGTCCGACTCCAGGCACACCTTCTCGAAATCCGGCACGCGATGGTCGTGCAGTGTGTTATCCAAATACTCGGCCACCGTGTTGGGATCCAATCCGGGGCCCTCATCTGTCAACCCCGGCGCGGCCAGCCGCAACCGCCGCATCGCATCCCGGGTGCGGTGCAACAAATCGCTGGCAAACTGGCTCTGTTCGAGTTTCTGGCCGATTTCCTCGGCATCATCCGGCTCGAGCAACCCGTCCATATAGGCCAACATCGTACGCAAAGTCAAACGCATGACAAACAGGTCTCCTCAACCATGTGACGTAGAAAAACTGGCCCACCAAGGATATTAGTGGGACTTCGGCGGCGAATCCGTGCAAGAAAACGGTATTATTCGGCAAATTTCCCCGATGCCTGCTGAATAGCTTTGCACGATCTTCGGAATATGTAGGGTAGGTCGAGCAGCGAAGACCCACGCGGAATCCATGGACGGGACAAGAATGTGATTGTCTCACACCAAAGGCGCCAAGACGCAAAGCCGAACTTTCGCAGATTTCGAGATGCTGTCGCCTCGGTGTCGAAACTGACGCCTGCCAGCGCCGTGCGCAAGCGACCGACTCAGTCGAGCCAGTCCTTGTCCTTGAGCCGCTTCGGCGTGTACTCTTCCGTTACGTAGCTGATGTCTCTGCTGACCAGGGCTTCCACTTCCAGCTTGAAGCCGTTGTCCAACAACCTCTTGATCTCCTTCTGCCATGGCCGCTTCTTCTCGAACCACGGATAGTTGGCGATCTGCTTGGCCCGTTTGCGGTCCGTGTCGTTCAGATCGATCTTCACGCTGTCGGATAATTTGCAGCGCTCGAAGTCGATGCTGCGAAGCCCCAGGAACCGGGCACCCGGCACGGCCATCCGTCGCGACTCGAAGGCCAAGTTGATCGACCCCTGCTTGATCACGCTGTAGATGTAATATCCCCAGGGATCGTTATCCAGCAGGCAATAGACGGGCAGTTTCAATTCGTTGTGCAGCCGGAAGAGCAGTCGCCGCACACCCCGCGGCGGCTGGCCGGCGCCGTGCGTGAGGATGCAATTATGCTTCCGCCAGAACTTGTCCTCGTTGAACCGTTGCCAGACCGTATCTTTTTCGACATGCAGGACGAACTTGGCCTTGCACTTTTTGAACTTGATCACCTCCGGCTCGACGATCGAGGGGATGCCGTATCCGCCGGACCCCATCCGCGAGCAGTCGATCTCGTCGCCGCTGTCCTGCAGCACGATATCGCCCACCATGTCGCCCCGTTTCTGGGCGTAAAGGTGCAGCTCCTCGCGCAAGCTGTTCAGCAGCACCTCGGTATCCTCGATCACCGGGTCGCATTCCGACTGGTCGTTGAACGTCTCTTCCTTGGTGCCCTCGATGGTATGCTTCAACAAGTAGTAGAGACCACGAATACTGGTCGTCTTCCCCTGCTCGATCAGTTGCGTGGCCCCGCTGGCCACGAGCATGGTCTGCATGAAGCTCTTGGCCTGCGAGAGGTTGAACAATTGCCGTCGGTTGGTGTTCGAGCCCATCTCGATGATCTTTTTCCGCGGGCTGTAGTGAACATTCGAGAGCGATCGGGCCGGAATGTCAACGTGCGGATCGCGGCATCGCGTGGCCGCCTTGGCCACTCCGTCAGCCAGTGCATTGAGCTGATCGCGAGTCCGTTTGTCGCGCGGCGTAAGTTTGACTTTCATTTTTGCGGCTCCAGTAGAGGCGTCGGATTTGCGTCGGATTTTCTTCTTGGCCATGATGCTCAGCAGGATGGTGATAGTATCTTGGATGTTTAGCCCCAGGCGGCCACGCCGGGTTAGGTCCCCTTGAACCCGCTACTGCTCTTCTTGCTCTTCCTCTTCTCCCCCAATGCCATTGGCCGCTCGGAAGCGTTCTTCGGGGTCGACTATCAGTACGTTATCGCCTAAGTCGAGTTCTTTTTCGTCGATCGGTCGGCCTCGGTCGTCGAGTTTTACGTCGGCTTCGGCCGTCTTTTTCTTCGCCAGCAGCAGCAACTGGTCGTAGAGTTTCTGGCGGTCGGTTCCGTTGACACGATTCACGGCTGTGGCCACTTCGCCCAGGTAACGCAGGAAGATGTTTCGCCGCTCGCCCTCGTGCTTCATGCGGCGGCGACGGCTGAGGTACATTTTCAGTTTCCGCCCGACCGCTTGCAGGGCCAGGCGAAGTTCCTTCTCGATCTCGGGATAACTGGCGATGGCCTCCTTCGATTCGCTGGTGAAGGGGACCCAAACGCTACCCATGTGGATCATTATGGTCACCGGCCCGCGCGGCAAGGAACCTCGCGATTGGCTCAGTCCGTAGCTCCGCCAGTTGGTCGAGAGGACCGTCTGGGTCACGGCACAACCGCCGGCCTGGAACTGCAACGGCACGCGGTTGGCATAGCGCAACACGGTCATCGTGTGCCCGTCGTGTACGTTGACGTTCCGCATGGCCTCGTGCAGGTGGTTGATTTCCTTGCCCTTGAGTCTGCCGGGCGAGGTGCGGATCTTCAGGTTCGCCTCGCGAACAATCCGATCGGCCGCATCGGGGCCCAGGCCGTCGAACGTGACGGTCAGAAACTGGCGCATGGTTCGCGCATCGCTCTGTTCGAGCAGTTCGACGAGCGTGTCGCGCGTGACGCGATGGGCCGTCGACCCGCCGCCATAAGCCAGTCCGACCTCGATCTGGAACGGATTACCCCGATAGACGGCCGGAGGTCGCGTGGCGGCCACGTAGAACTCACCCGGCACGACCTGATGCAGCCCCTTGAGGATCAACTCCTCGCCGATCGGCGAGATGCAGTCGGTGGCCGGGGCTTTGATCTTCGTCTTCTGAATCGACTGGTAGACCATGTCGGCCTCATGGCGACTGATCTTCTTGGTATTTGCCCGCGTGCTGATCCCGGCCCCTTCGCAGATCCGCCGCGCCACGGCCGGGCTGACTCGCGAGAACGACTTGGTCAGAAACTGCGAAATCGTCGGCGCCTTGGTGTCCTTGAGCATGCCGACCAGGATCCCCAACTCGACACCATAAGGGTGCGGCTTGATCTCCTTGGGCTCCGGCGGCAAGGTCTCGGCCACGCGGGCGTAATCCTTCCGATTGCCGTCGGGATCTTCGTAGTGGATCGCCACGTGCGGGTTGGCGATGGCCGTCTGCTCGAGATACTCGTCGACGCTGCCGCGGCCGCGTTGGTACTTGGCTTCCAGGTCGATCGTGACCCGGGTGCCATGGTCCGCTTCGATCCACTCGATGCCGTGCTTCTCGATGGCCTTGAGACCGCGTGCGCCGGGCGGGATGTCGATGCCTTCGCCGCGGCCGTTGACGATCTCGGGCCGATTGCGTTTGGTGTCGATTTGGATCTCGTAGTAATGGGCCGGCTTGCGGACCGAGACCTTCGACATGATTCTGATCGGCTTGCCGGTGGTCAGCAGCCCGTACATGCCGGCCGCCGAGATGCCGATCCCCTGCTGGCCGCGACTCATCCGCAGGCGGTGGAACTTCGACCCGTAGAGCAGCTTGCCGAAGATCAGCGGGATCTGCTTCTTGAGGATCCCCGGCCCGTTGTCTTGCACGCCCACCTGGAAACGGTTCTGGCCGTTGGCGGTTCGGCGAATATGGATCCAGATTTCGGGCAGGATCCCGGCCTCCTCGCAGGCGGCGATGGCGTTGTCGACCGCTTCCTTGACCGTGGTCAGCCGGGCCTTGCAGGGGTGGTCCAAGCCCAGGCGGTGCCGGTTCTTGGCAACCCACTAACTGGCGGCGCTCACCT
>CAYYOX010000068.1:4251-9587 GCA_964473065.1 uncultured Planctomycetaceae bacterium
CGACTCTTTGTGTGGTTCTGGGTGGCCACTTTGGTGTGCGTGTGGCGCGACCTGCTGCGGAGCAGGCCCATGCTGGGGCGATTGTTAGTATGCGACGATTCTCGCGATTCCACGGGCTCTCCTCTAGCCGTTTCGGCCCGTTTTCCCCGCAAGTTTTGCCTCTTCGCCACTTCCGGCACATAAAGATTTACCCACAGGACCGCCATAAGCCGAGATTCTTAGTAAGCACGCCGGGCAATCACAGCCCACTGGATCACCCTTCGCCTTCCCGCCGATCGAGGAGTCCCGCCATGGTTCGCCGATTTCTGCCCGTGATGATTGTTCTTGCAACCCTGATGACCTTGGCCGCAATCGGTCACGGTGAGGCCCAGGCGGTCGGTTATCAGCCGCCGTCGGACCTGTTCTACAATTACTACGTACCGCCGGGCGGATACGGCGGCGTCGCGACCCAGCTTTACACGAGCCCTCGGCCCACGCCGCGGTTGGTCGGGCATACCTATATCACCTACCAGCCGTTCATGCCCCACGAATTCCTCCACAAGCACTGCCGCACCTATTGGCGATGGCATCGAGGGACCGGCGTGACCCGAACCAGTGTGATTTGGCAATAGTATAAAGCCGCGACCGCTGGTCGCGCCCCGTTATAAAGCCGCGACCGCTGGTCGCGCATGAATCAACAAAATCCCACAACCATATCCCGGGCGCGACCAACGGTCGCGGCTTTATAGGAGCAAGGATGCACGCAAAGATGAGACTTTCATTGCTGATTGCTGCGGCCCTTTTGATCGCCATGCTGACGGCCGACACGGCCCAGGCGCAAATCCTCTTCAATCGCACTCCGCCTCCTTGGCACGGCGGGTACTACAATACGGCCTGGGGGATGCCGGTCGCGGTGGTCGTGCCGCCGAATGCGCGACGTCAGACGCATTGGGGTTGGGGCGTGGGGAACACACGGGTCACGCGGATCCGGCCCCAGTTCGAGCGCAACTATCCCGGCCAGGGCCAATACAGCCGCAAAGGTTTCCAGCCCACGCCCCGCTGGCCCAGCGACATGGACCAATACGGCACCTACTACATCCGCGGCCCAAGACGCCCGACGCGGTAGAGTCGTGCGACGGCTTGGAACGTCAAACGGTGATCACCTTCTCGGCCTCGGCCATGGCTTGCACGATGGCGGGCATTCCGCCGACATGGCCCACGGCCACTTGATCTTCCAGGCCGTACTTCGCCAGGCAGGTTCCGCAGATGATCACCTGCACGCCGAGCCCTTCGAGTAGTTGCAGCGGCAGCACGAGCGGCGAACCTTTGACAACCAGCTTCACGCCCTCGGTATAGAAACAGATCGCCTTGGGCTTCTCGGGCTGCGTTTCGATCGTGTGCAGAAACTTATCGAGCATCTCGATCCCAAACTCGGCATCCTCCGGCCGCGTTGTGCCGAGGCCCGGCTTGGTAACGAGAATCACGGCATTCTTCATAAGTTGCTCCTATCCGGGGATCCAGATTCGTTTGGCACGGATGATCTCCACGTTCTGCGGGAGCCGTAGCGGCTCAGCAGCTTTAGTGAAGAATATCAGGCCTTTGTAGGCGGTCAGGTATTGGTAGTTGGTCGAAAGGAAACCACCTTCGGCACACACGACCAGCGGCTCTTCGGTGCGTGCCAGCAGGGCATCGAAATCGTGCGGCTCGACCCGAACGATTGCGCCCGAGGCCTTGATCGCCTGGGCAATCGCTGCCGCGGCCGCCCCAGCTCCTGCAGCGTAACTCATAGAACGGACCTCCTTGCAATGTGGTAATTGTTTAGCGGTCGGGCTCGGCCGAAAAACGTCGGGCAAGCCCGACCGCTAAACGGTTGTTCTTTCGCGCTAATCCCTCAACTGGAACAACTTCGCCAAGGCGTCTAGCAGGACGTGGGGGATGCCGTGGCGGGATTCGTCGCGGAGTGACTCCAGCGGCGGGTGCAATAGCTTGTTGATCAGTCGGTCGAAGGCCTGATGAACTTCGTCGCGGGAGTGGTCGTCCAGGTCGGGTAGCTTGTTGAACAGCCGCTTCAGTTCGTCTTCTTTCGGTTTCTGCCAGCCCTGCTTCAGTTGCTGGATGATCGGCCCGGTCGCCCGATGGTGCAGGGCCGCCATGAAACGGCGGGCTTCCTGCTGCACGATCTTCATGGCGACCGGCATCTCCTGATCGCGCAAGGCCTGATTCCGCGCGCAGGCGGCCTTCAGGTCGTCGACCGAGTAGAGGTAGACTTCCGGCCGCTCGCCCACGGCCGCGTCGAAGTCGCGCGGCACGGCCAGATCGAGCACGAACAACGGGCGCTCGGACCGGGCGGCCTCGATCTGCTTGAACTGCTCGACCGTGACGATCGGCTCGTCGGCGCCGGTGGTGCTGATGACCAGATCGGCCTCGGTCAGGGCGTCGAACAGTTTTTCCCAAGGCAGGGCACTACCGTTCCATTGGGCGGCCAGTTTCTCGGCACGCTCGAAGCGGCGATTGACCACGGTGATCTTCTTGGCCCCTTCATCTTGCAAGTAACGGAGCGTCTCCTCGGCCATCTCGCCGGCGCCGATTACCAGCGTCTGTTTGTCGTCGAACCGCTCGAAGATCTGGCTGGCGAAGTCGGCTACGGCCACGCTGGGAATGCTCACGCGTCGCTGTTGGATGGTCGTTTCGGTCGTCACGCGCCGGGCGACCTTGATGGCCGTTTGAAACGCGGCATGGGTCAACGGGCCCGTGTTGTCGCACTTGTTGGCCAGTTCGTAAGCTTCCTTGACTTGGGACAGGATTTGCGGCTCGCCGACGACCATGCTGTCGAGACTGCTGGCCACGGTGAACAGGTGCAAAACGGCCTCTTCGTCCGCATGGTGATAGAGTTGGTCGTTCACCACCTTGGGATCCAGCCCGTGGAATTGGGCCAGGAAGGAAGTCACTTGCTCGCGGGCGGGCGTTGCGGCTTCCTCGGTGGCCGCATAGACCTCGACCCGATTACACGTGGAAAGCAGCACGGCCTCGACCTTGGGGAACACGCGACGCCACCGATCGAGCGCTTCGGTGGCCTGATCGGTGCTGAAGGCCAATTGCTCCCGCAAGGCGATCCCCGTTTCGTGATGACTACACCCGACGACTTGCACGTTCATGCCGAGCCTCCGGATGTTGGAAGTAGTGGATAGTGGACAGTGGATAGTGGATAGTGGGTCGCCGTGCCGGCGACCGCTAAACGAGCAGGAGTTGGGCGGTAGTGTGCTGAACCCTGAACCATGAACCCTGAACCCTCGGTGTATCGCTGCACGACTTCTTCTGCGGGCTTTTCCTGGCCGTTTTCATTGCCGCCGCCGTGTTGGGTCTTCCCTAGCAGGCCGATGGCCAGGGCGATGACTAGGAATAGGAAGCTGACCACGGTCAGGCTGGCGACTTTGTGGCCTTTTCGGCTCGGTCGGTAGAGGACGCCGACGATGGTGGCAAACAGAAGCCAGCCGAACATCAGTTCCGTGCTCAACACCACCGGATCGTTCCAGGGCAAGGCCGCATCTTGCTCATGGCTGCCGATCACCTGGAGAATGATTCCCGAGACCAACCCGATCGCCAGCGTCAGCAACGAGATGACGATGGCCCGGCTATTGACCTTCCCGAGCCATTCGAGACTCGGCAATCTCAGTCCGGGAATCGGCGGGAGCTTGTGCTTCAGCCGTCGGGTCTGGCTCAGATACATTAGTCCTGCGGCAAAACCGACCGAAACGGCCACGGCCGTTAGCAGAAGCGACGTGCCGTGGATGATCCCCCAGACTTTCGATGCCGGTTCCCGAGCGAATGGTTCCGAGCTGGCGAAGAACTTGCCCGCCGCCACCAATCCCAAGGCCACGGGAAGCAGGAACAGGCCGAAGGCCGTTTGCGGATGGTAGTAGACCAGGTACAGATAGACGGCCACCAAGGCCCAGGCGGCCAGCATATACCAGTCCTGCTGGCTGGAGAGCGGCGACCCGGCAGTGTTGACGGCTCGATAGTACAGATAGGCCGAATGGGCTACCAGCCCGGCCCCGGCAAACCCGAGCATCAAAGCCCCGCGAACCCCGCTGCGAAACACGAGCCGCGAGACCTCCAGCGCGAAAGCTACCAAATAGCTGGCGGCAAAACAGATTACACCTACACCTGAGAGCATGGGTTTATCCAATCCTTCGACAGTTATTAACGGCGACTCCCGTCCTCGGCGGAGTCGTCACTGCAGTTTGCCAAATTCCAATGCCGGAGTTGCTACGAACAATTCCAGCTTCTCTTCTCATTTTTCCAATTCGTATTGCTTCAACTTCTTATGCAGCGTGTTGCGGTTGATCCCCAATCGGGCGGCCGCTTTGATTTGTACGTTCTCGCAGGCGGCCATCACCTGGGCGATCAGTTCGCGTTCGATGCGGTTGACGATCATCGCGTGCAGGTTATCGGCCTCGGGCCCGGCCTTGGCTACGCCTTCCTCGACCAACTCCGAGGCGGCCGTTTCCACGTCAACCACGCGACGACGCCCGATCCGGCGCGGCTTCCGACCCAAGACGGTCTCGGGCAACAGGTCGCAGGTCAATTCGTCGCCGGGCGCCAGCACGACGGCCCGTTCGACGTAGTTTTGCAACTCTCGCACATTTCCCGGCCAATCGTACGCCTGCATCGCCTCGAGCGCGGCCCGCTCGATGTGCAGCACGCGGCGGTCGTTTTCCTGACTGTAAAACTTCAGGAAGTGGCTGACCAACTCCGCAATGTCGTCGCGGCGCTCTCTCAGCGGCGGTAAGTAGATCGTAATGACATTCAGCCGATAGTAAAGGTCCTCGCGAAACCGTCCGGCGTCGGCCTCCTCCAGCAGATCGCGGTTGCTCGCAGCGACCACTCGCGTGTCGACTTGGATCGTATTCGTATCACCCACCCGCTCGAACGCATGTTCCTGCAGGACACGCAGCAGCTTGACTTGCAGCTTGGCGGTGGTCGAGTTGATCTCATCCAGGAAGACGGTCCCGGTATGAGCCGCCTCGAATCGGCCGGTGCGGTTGTCGATTGCCCCGGTGAACGAGCCGCGAACGTGCCCGAACAGTTCGCTTTCCAGCAGGTTCTCGGCCAAGGCGCCGCAGTTGACTCGCACGAACGGCCCGCTGGCCCGATGGCTCAATTTATGGATCGCCTTGGCAATCAGCTCCTTGCCGGTCCCCGTCTCACCCAACAACAGCACCGAGGCATTCGATCGGGCCACCTTCCGAGTGAGCCGATAGACGCTCTCCATGGCCGCACCCGACCCGATCAGCCCGTCAATCGGCGGACCCGTTTTGCGAGGTTCAGAAGGTAAAGGCGTTGTGCTCATAATGCAA
>CAYYOX010000068.1:9687-16555 GCA_964473065.1 uncultured Planctomycetaceae bacterium
CGTTCGTACTGTCTTGCAATTTGGTTAGCCGTCAGCAGCAGTCCGTACTGTTGGGTGTTGACGCGGAAGGCCTTGGCCGCCGCCTGGCGAACCTCGATCGGCTGGGCCAAGTTGCTGGCCAAATCCATCAGCGCCTGCTGACCCTCGGCCGTGTTGAGTTGGCCCAATACGACGGACGCCTTGGTGCTCAACTTGGGGACATACAGGGCTGTGAGCACAGCGTCTTCCACGCGGCCCAGGTCGTACCACCGGTTGCGCGACTCGGCCAATTCCGCCAACAGGTCCAATGCAAAGCCAGCCTGTTTTTGTCGCTGGGCGTGCGAAACGAAGCGTCGGGGAGCCAACGCCGTCACTCGATCGACCTGCCACTGGCTTGCCTGGGCGCGATGCGGGCGGGAGAACGCCAAAGTCAACGGATCGCGCCGGGCAATCCGCTCGGCTCGCGTATAAAGTCCGTCGCGAGCGATCAGCCCGAGTCGCAACGTGGCCGTACGACTGTCACGACGAATCTGCTGCACGAGCAAATCGATCGGCGGGCGGTCGATTCCCACGTCGATAAACGCCACCTCATAGTCGGGCGACGCGATCACCATGCCGAGAAGTTCCCGACCGGTGTGCGCCATATCGAAATCGTAGCCGGCCTGGGCCAAGGTTCCTTGCAACGAACTGAGACCTTCCAAGTTGGGACCGGCCACCAGCGCGCGACGGGTTCCGCCCGTGGCCGCGAAAAAGGCCAGACTATCGAGCACGTGACTGGAGCCGGGGAACGGTTTCGCCGGTTGCAGGCGGACGATCGCGTCGACCGCCGCCAGGCGCAACCGTCGATCGGGATGTTCCGCGGCCTTGGCCAACGGCGAGGGACTCGCACCTTGCCGCAACAGACCCTCGGCCGAACCGATGCGGCCGAGGATTTCCGCTGCCACTGTGGCCGCCGCGAGGTGCTCGTCGGCCATGGCCGTTCGCAGCAGATCCTGCACCACTTCCACGCCAAACCGGCTCGCTTCGGCAACCGGCGTGCCTTCGTCGGTCGGCAAGGGGCGATCCAGGCCGTGCTGATAGGCGGCCGCTTCGAGTGTGGCCGTGAGATACAATTGCCGCACCGCCGGGTCGTCCGCCCGCAGCGCGTACGCGTCCCGGGCAAGCTGCGCGGCTTGGGCCAACGACGCATCCGCCACAGTGGCCCCGTCCGCGATGACTTGCTTTTCGGTCGCGTCCCAACTCCAAACGCTCACCAGCCCGTCGGCCTCGGCGGATAGTATCACTTGCAAATCGAGATACTCGCCGGCCCGCTCGGCCAAGGTGTCGGCCGCTTGATTCCGGGTCGGTACTTGGCCAATCAACCGCTTGATGGCCGCCGATGCAACCGCCGCCTGATCGGACTCTTGAAGACTGAGGCGGAACAAGTAAACGGCCGATTGGGGAGTATTCAGTTGTGCCAGTACCCGGATCACCTGCTCGACAAACGCGGGCTCCTTCGCCTCGAGGCAAGCCAACAACGGCTCGATCGCATCGCCTCCCATTTGGATCAATGCGGCCCGAATGTTGTCGTGCTCGGCTTGGCGACCCGCATCGGCCAAAACGCCAATCAGCGCGGTGACTGCCGTCGAGCCAGCCGCTTGCAATTCGGCAACCGCCGCACTTTGCACTTGCGCCGAAGGGTCCTGTAATCGCGCGATCGCATCGGCCAAACGCTTAGGGTCCCGCAACTGTCGGTGGGCCGCGACCAACACGGCGTCGGCCAATTGCCTGGCCTCGGGCGCCAACTCCTTGCGAGCCGCCAGATTGACGAACATCGGCGAACCGAACTGCCCGGCCAACTCGGCCAACTGCTGTTGGTTCGGCTTCGTGTCGAGCACCTCCTTGAGAAATCGCTTGCCCAGCTCCGGTCGACCCAAGTCGGCCAGGATCCGGGCCGCCCGAATCTTCTCGGCCGCCGTGCTCGGTTCCGACTGCAACACGGCCTCAATGGCCGGATCCTCGGTATCGTCCATCACCGGCGTTTCATCTTCCGGCGCCCGTTCTTGGGCCCAAACCGGCGCACCGAGCCCCAGGATCGTTAGCACGATCCAAAGCCACGCTTTGGTTGGATTGCGATTCGACATGGTGTGGTTGTTTACGAAGAGTTATTTCGCTGAGTTCATCGCCGCACCGGCGACGGCTAAATGTTCTGGAGTTTTTCTTTCCAATGGGCAACTTGTTGTCGGACTCGGTCGGGCGCCGTTGAACCTTCGCTGGTCATGGCGGCGATGGCCTTCTCGACCCCCAGCACGTCGTAGATGCTTTCGTCCAAATCGGCGTGGGCCTCTTGGAATTCCTCGACCGACAGATCGGCCAATCGTACGCCCCGATCCAACGCCTTGCGGACCAACTGCCCGACCAGCCCGTGGGCCGTCCGTTGCGGGATGTTGCGGCGGATCAGGTACTCCATCAACGTCGTGGCGTCGAGGTGCCCGCGGGCGAGTCGTTCGGCAATAGCCGGGCGATTCAACTCGGCCCCGGCCGCCAAGGGGGCGGCCAGTTCCAACGACGCCTGGACCGTGTCGAACGAATCGAACAGCGGCGGCTTGTCTTCCTGGAGATCGCGGTTATAGGCCAGCGGCAATCCCTTGACCAACACGAGCAACGTCTGCAAGTTGCCGACCACGCGGGCCGTCTTACCCCGGGTTAGCTCGAGCACGTCGGGATTGACCTTCTGCGGCATGATCGACGAGCCGGTGCAGAACGCCTGCGGCAGCTTCAGAAAATTGAACTCGGCGGTCGACCAAAGGATCCACTCCTCGGCCCAAGTGCTGAGGTGTTCGGCCACCAGCGCGAGCGCGAAGGCGAACTCGATGACAAAATCCCGATCACTCGACACATCGAGGCTGTTGGCCGCCACGGCATCAAACCCCAGCCGCTCGGCCACGAACGCCCGATCGATCGGCAAACTGGTCCCCGCCAAGGCGGCCGACCCGAGTCCCAATACATTGACCCGAACACGACAATCGGCCAGCCGCTGACGATCGCGCTCGTACTTCTCGCAATAGGCCAACCAGTAATGCGGCGCCAAGACGGGCTGCGCCCGTTGCATGTGCGTATAGCCGGGCAGGATTACATCGATATCGCCGTCACAGCGACCGACCAGCGCCCGCTGTAGCTCGACCAATCGCGCGTCGATCTGATCGATGGCCTCGCGGACCCAAAGCCGCATGTCGGTGGCCACCTGATCGTTACGGCTTCTGGCGGTATGCAGTTTGCGGCCCGTATCGCCGATCTTCTCGATCAGCGCCCGCTCGATGTGCATGTGGATATCTTCCCATTCCGAGCGGAACGGGAAGTTCCCCTGCTCGATTTCCTGGCGTATTTCCGCCAGTCCCTGCTCAATTTGCTGGCACTCCTCGGGCGAAATCAGCCCGACTTTTGCGAGCATTTGAGCATGAGCGATCGAGCCGGTGATATCGTGCGCATAAAGGCGGCGGTCGAAGCTCACGCTCTCGGTGAACTCCTCCACTCGGCGATCGGTCGCCTGATCGAACACACCACCCCAAGCCTTTTTGGACACAGATTCCCCTCAGTTCCCCCAGTAGATAACAGAGACCAGCACAGTATTCACTCTATATAAGGAGCGGCAACGTGTCAATAATATCCACTGAGATATGCTCAGCACGCGGGAAAACGACACGCATGAGCTGCGGCTGTACACCCATGGGTACTGAAAGCAGGTGATGGTGAACCGACTTATTCACCTTTAGGGTGAAAGGCCGCATTGACATGTGCCGATGGGCCGATATACTTTATTGGAGAATCGCATTCGCACCCTGAAAGAGGCGGGCATGGAGGTTGAGTTTGTCAACAAGGATTTGGATCGGCTGGAATCCGACCGGGACTTCAAAACCAAGCTTCCTCCCGAGGTCGTGCGAGCCTTCAGGAAGCGGATTCAATTCATTCGAGAGGCTTCAGACGAACGAGAGCTCTATGCACTAAAGTCTTTGCACTACGAGAAGCTCAAAGGCGCCCGTTCCCACCAGCGTTCAATGCGACTGAATCGAAAGTGGCGACTGATTGTTGAACTGAAGAAGATCGATCCGGCCAAGATCGTCGTAATTGTTAATATCGAAGACTACCACTGACCCGAAAGGATGTCGCCAATGACCGACCGAATTCCGGCAGAAGTATTCCCTCCGGGGGAGTTCATTCGCGACGAACTGGAAGCGCGAGATTGGACTCAACAGGACCTGGCGGACATCCTAGGGCGCCCCATCCAGGCCGTCAACGAGGTGATTTCCGCCAAGAAGTCGATTACGCCCGAAACGGCGCAGGGCCTGGGCGATGCGTTTGGCACGGGGGCCCAGTTGTGGCTCAACTTGGAAAGCGTCTACAGACTCTCCCTTTGTCGACTGCATAGCGACAAAGACGTTGCCCGACGGGCAAGGGTTTACGACAAGGCCCCGATCAAGCAAATGACAAAACGCGGGTGGATCGGAGAATCGAGCAATACCGAGGATCTGGAGCGGGAAATCGTTCGTTTCTTCGAGCTCGAGTCGATCGAGTCGAGCCCGATACTCAGCGCAGCGGCCCGCAAATCGACTAGTTACGGCGAGAGAACCCCGTCGGAGCTGGCCTGGTGTTTTCGGGCCAAGCATTTGGCAAGCACTCTTGATGCGGCCGCGTACAGCGAAGACGGTTTGCTGGAGAGACTTTCGTCGTTGCGTCAACTGGCCGGTGACATTGAGGGAATTGAGCGGGTTCCGGACTTCTTGGCCAATTTGGGCATTCGGCTGGTGATCGTTGAACACTTGCCTAAGACACATATGGATGGTGTCGCGTTTTGGCTCGACGAGCAGTCACCCGTGATTGCCATGTCGCTGAGATATGATCGCATCGACTGGTTCTGGCACACCTTGGGCCATGAATTATGGCACATCAAGAACCGCGATAGTTGGGAGCTGGACAACAATTTGGTCGGCAAGGGGCGGCAGAAAACGGCCGATAAGCCCGACAGCGAGCGAAAGGCCGATGAAATGGCTGCAAGACTCATGGTGTCGGGCAAAGAAATCGACTCGTTCATTGCACGCGTTCGACCGTTGTTCTCGAAGAAACGGATCGTTCAGTTCGCAAATCACATTGGGGTGCATCCCGGCATTGTCGTCGGCCAGCTTCAGTATCGCGGAGAGATCGGCTACTCACACAGCCGGGAAATGCTTGCGAAAGTGCGAGGCCTGATCACGCAAACCACCTTGACCGACGGCTGGGGTTATTCGTCGGCGCGATAAACGGCAGCCTGCAATGCTGAATCACTTCCCGGCAAGCCCCCCCACGAGCGTGAGAAAGGTGGTTGCAATCCCATTTGTGAGCGCACGGACCCCTCCAGCAGGGTACAAGGCTGCTGCGCCACCAAGACGCGAGCCGCTCTCCTTGCAACAGGACAGACTGAGGCCCGCGCATTCGAGGAAACATAACGATTATTCACAGGACACCTATCGTAGCGGGTGGTTCTTGCTTTTCAGAGTGGTTTTGTCGATAATGAGTTAGCGGGGTAATAGTGCAATCCTATATCAGACCTACCGCTCGTGGTATCCAATTATGAACTCGTTGCGGGTCCAGATTGAAAGCGGCGTTCGCGGCTTGAACGCAGAAGCCTTTTTGAAGGTACTCGGAACCACGATTGATGCGCTCAAGGAACTGGACAAACACGCTTCCCGATTCGGCAAGGAACGTGTCGAATGGCTGATTGCCGATATCGGCAAGAACTCGCCTGTCTTTGCGGATATTAGCGGAAACGTGCCGCCGGAGGAGACCGCCTCTGCGATAACGCAAGTAATCGAAACTTTCGTTTCTGGTCTCGATTATCTCGAAGACAATGGCACTTGCCCCCGGGATTTCAATGAGCGCACACTTGGTCTTGCCGCTGACTTGACGCGATCCTTTTCTAAGGGAGTGACCCGAATCGCTTTTTCCGCTAACGGCAGCAAAGCCTCCGTTTCTCATCAGTTGGCGAAGAACGCCAATATAGCTAAGCGTGTATTGGAACTGGAACGTGGCGAATTCGGGATCACGTACACAGAATACGGCACTATTGAAGGTCGCTTACGTGGACTAGAGAGCTTAGCAGGCTCAAAGGATAAGATTGTCATCGAGGACGATCTTACCGGCGACCAGGTTTTCTGTTACTGCCGTGGCGCAGACATAGAACAACAGGTACGCAAAGCTTGGAAACAGCGGGTTGGCATCTCGGGGGAGATTACTGTAATCCGCGAATCTGGAAAACCGCACCACGTTGACGTAGAGAGTATTGCCGTCTTCCCCTCGCGTGCCGAACTCCCCCAAATGGAAGACCTGCACGGAATCAATATCACCCAAGGAATCGACTCCGCGGAATACATCAGGGGTTTACGTGATGCCGAGTGAACCGCTGCGTGTATATTGGGACAGTTGTGTCTACATCGACTGTATTCAGCAGCATCCTGAGCGGTGTGCGGTGCTCGATTCGATAATTGATCAAGCAAAGAGCGGCCATATCGTCCTAGTGGCATCCGCGCTTGTGCTGGCAGAGGTGGCTAAACTGAATGAGTCCAATGCGACTATAGAAGAACAAGCGGAACGCATTCTCCGGTTTTTCAAGAACGACTTCATCAAAGTCCGGGCCGTCAATCGTAGTATCGCTGAACAAGCGGCCGACATGACACGCCTGCACAGCATTAAGCCATCCGATGCCATTCACGTTGCTACGGCTTTGGCGGGCGAATGTATTAGCTTTCAAACATACGACGGCGTGCAAGGCTGTAGGGGCAAACTCATTGCGCTCGGCGGTATGATAGGGAACCCACCGCTAAACCGAACTTGGAAGCCAAGAACAACACAACCCCCGGTGAGTGCGGGGGTTAGGTCG
>CAYYOX010000069.1:0-923 GCA_964473065.1 uncultured Planctomycetaceae bacterium
CGTGTTGGTCGCGTTTCGGTTTTGGCAGCAAGGCACTCCCTGGTCGCGCGGCGGGGCGATTCTCGTGGCCTGTTTCACAGGGGAACTGATTCAGCCGAGCTTCTTCGCACCGGAATCGATCGCTACGAATCTTGCCCTGTTGGTCTGTTTGATCGCCATAGCGGCGGCCATTCTTCGCGCCCGTGCCGGTAAAATCGGTACGACCGAGTGGCTATCGTCTTCGGTGCTGATCGCCCTGGCCGCGTTTGCCCTCTGGACGTCGATCGGCGTGGTTAGCTCGTTGGGTCGGCTCCTTAGTGCCGGAGTCGAAGACCCGGTGCGGTTGATCTGGTTGATCACGCGGCCGTGCAATGATGCACTCATAGCGGGCGTGGCCCTGCTGTTGATCGCCGGGCTATGGCGACTGGCACGCGATACGCGTCGGGCCGGCCTGATCGCGGCCATCGTGTGGATCGTGTTGAGCTCGGCCGCCTTTTTCATTCGAGCCGACTCGCGCTACCGCGAGAAGTTCATCCGCGACTATGCCGACCTCGGTTTTGTGCGACAATTCCTAGACGAACAAAAGCCAGACATTGAGTCCTGCCCCGTCGTCTATTGGCCCACCGATGTCGTGCATGTCTGGTTCGGCGTTGCGGCCCGGTCGTTCTACAGTTGGGAACAGACGGTCGGGTCAGTGTTTGACCGCCGAACGGCCGTTGAAGGCCAACGGCGCGTGCGCGTGGTATGGCGGTTCGAGATCGACCGGATGCGGGAATTCGCCGACAGCGGCGGGTTCCTGGTCCATCGGCTGTCTGTCTTCGACTGCTATCCCGACGAGCCGCCGCCGACCGAGGAAGACCTGCGCGTTCTGTGCCGGGAAGAATCGCTAGACTACGTCATCCTCACGCGGCGCTTCGAAGGTTTGGTCAAAGCCTCCCACGACA
>CAYYOX010000069.1:933-10978 GCA_964473065.1 uncultured Planctomycetaceae bacterium
GCCGCCGGATGCTAAACGGTTTGATGGTCGGCCATTTCGGCCACCGGCTCGACCGATGGGCGGTCGACGGAGAGTTCCTCGTGGGTCTTCGTGCCTCGACCCACGCTACGTTTACTGTGCAACCAGTTCGGGCTTCGTCTCGCTCTCTTGTTCGTGATATTCCTGCTCGGTGTTGACCGACCAGATGTTCGCCTTCTCGGTCCGCTCGGCAAGGATGTTTTCTACGGCTGTCATGGCCGAGAGCATCGAGTGGTCCATGTTGTTGTAGCGGTGCATTCCATTGCGGCCGACAAGATAGAGGTTCTCGAACTGATCGATCCACGATCGAAGTTCGTCGAACCGGTCGTATGTGCCGAAGTAGGCAGGGTAGGTTTTGGGCATGCGGATTACCGTGCCGTCGAGCACTTCGGCCGGGTCGATGATCCCGATCCGGGCCAATTCCTCGACCGCCAACGTCTTGAGCTGTTGGTCGTTTTGGATCCACAGATCGTCGTTTTCGTTGCAGAAGTACTCCATGCCGACCCAAACCTTCTCGGGATCGGCCGGCAGATAGGGGCTCCAGTTGTTGAAGACCTGCAGTCGGCCCACCGTGACATCGGGCTCTTGAATGTAGATCCAATTGTCGCGGATCAGCCGGTTGCCGGACTCCGTGCCTTCCTTGATCTTCAACTCGTTGAGCAGCAGCCCGACGGTAACGAAATCGCGGTACATCAACCCCTCGCCGATTCGGCGGATCGCCGTGGGTGGCTCGGCGCAAAACGATCGGACCAACTGGTTGATCGGCATGGTCGAGAAACAGTAGTCGGGGTGGAACGTTTGCGGCTTTCCCGTTTTCACGTCGACCGCCTCAACGCCCGTCACGCGGTTGCCGGCCGTGTCGATGTGTCGAACCTCCTGCTCGGTCAGGATCTCGCCGCCCATCTCTCGCACTTCGTCGGCCACCTGTTCCCACAACTGGCCCGGGCCGTGCTTGGGGTATAAGAACTGTTCGATCAGCGAGGTCTCGGTCCCCTTTTGGGCCACATCCAGACCGACAAACGGTTTCTTCAAAGCGTGCAGCAGGGCCTTGGTGATCGAGAGGCCCTTGATCCGCTGGGCGCCCCATTCGGCGCTGATCTGCGAACAGGGCAACCCCCACACTTTCTCGGTGTATGATTTGAAGAACATTTCGTACAGCTCGCGTCCGAAGCGGTTGATGAAGAACTCTTCGAGCGTGTCGGCCGGGCGTATCGGTCGGGCCATGGCGTGGGCGTAGCTCGTGCCCATCTTCAGCACCGACCAAGGGCCCAGCTTTCGCAGCGTATCGACGTTCAGGCTAATTGGATAGTCGAAAAACTGTCGTTGGAAGTAGATCCGCGACCGCCGCGAGCGAAGCATCAGCACCGAATCGACCAGGTCGGGATCAGGTCCGTCGGGCGACTCGACGGGCATCCGATCCATCCACCATTGCATGACCCGATTCGACTTCGAGAAGAAGCGGTGCCCTCCGATGTCGATCCGGTTGCCCTTGTAGTTGACCGTTCGAGAGATTCCGCCCATGTAGGTGCTTTTTTCAAGCACGATCGGTCGGATATCGCTGCGTCGAAGCAGTTCGTGGGCGGCGGTCAGGCCGGCCGGTCCGGCGCCGATAATCAGTGCGGTTTGTCGGGCCACGGGGTGGCTCCTTCGTGTGTAAATGTTTCGGTCGATGCCGGGGATTACCCGGCCTTCACAAGTGTAGTTCACCCCTGCCGGTTGTTCGGTCATGCGGGCCGGCCGATAGTGCGGAATGTAGCGATTCCCCGGGCATGGGATACCCAAACGCCGAGCCACTGGCTACAATGACGCCTTGGCAGCCCGTTGAGAGAGAAAGAGGAAGCCCACGATGAACCCGCGTGAAGTTGTTCGAACGGTCCTTGAAGGCCGGCGTCCGCCGTATGTCCCTTGGTCGATGGGTTTTACGAAGGAGGCCAGGGAGAAGCTCCAGTCGCACTACGGTTGTGAGGACATCGAGACACCGCTGGAGAATCATCTGGTGCGGCTCGGCAGCGATATTGGGTTTTTCACTGAATTCGAGAACGATCGCTTCCGGGACGTTTTCGGCGTGACCTGGGACCGGACGGTCGACAAGGACATCGGCAACGTCGAGGGCTGTGTGTTGCCGGAACCGACCTTGGCCGGTTACGAGTTTCCCAACCCGTTGGACGAGCGATTCTTTGCGAACATTCCCGAGAAGCTCGACCAGTTTCCCGACCGGTTTCGCGTGTTCCAGATCGGATTTTCGCTGTACGAGCGGGCGTGGACGTTGCGGGGGATGGAGAATCTGATGATCGATTTCATCGAGCACCCCCGGTTCGTGCATGAACTGTTCGGGGCCATTGCCGACTACAACGTGGCTCAGGTCCGCGAGGCTCTGAAATACGACATCGACGCGGTCTACTTCGGCGACGATTGGGGCCAGCAGCACGGGCTGCAGATGGGCCCGAGCCTATGGCGGCAGTTCATTCGCCCGATGCTCAAGGGGATGTATGGCACGGTTCGCCAGTCCGGCAAGTTCGTGATGATCCATTCGTGCGGCGATGTTGACGAGTTGTTCGACGATCTGATCGAGGCCGGGCTGAACTGTTTCAATCCGTTTCAGCCGGAGGTGATGGACATCTACGACCTGTTGCCCCAATATCGCGGTCGGCTGACCTTTCACGGCGGCATGTCGACGCAGCGCATTCTGTCGTTTGGCAGCGTCGACGAGGTGCGAGCCGAAACCGGCCGGTTGTTGCAGGCCGGCCAAGAGGGCGGCTATATATTCGCCCCGGCCCATGACGTCGAGGGCGACGTGCCGTTGGAAAACATGCTGGCCATGATCGACGTGGTCCAAAGCCAGTCCGTTTAGCAGCCGCCGGCACGGCGGTGATTCGTTTGTTTAGCCGCCGCCGGCACGGCGGTGATTCGTCTGTTTAGCCGCCGCCGGCACGGCGGTGAAGGCAAGATCTCCAATCTCATCGCCGTGCCGGCGACGGCTAAACGTCTCGTCGCCGTGCCGGCGACGGCTAAATGTCTCATCGCCGTGGTGGCGACGGCTAAATGTCTGCGGCGTTTAACCGTTTTCCAGCACCCATTGCGTGGCGTGACGGTTTAACTCCGCACCGTTGCGAAGGTTGAGCTTCATCTTGATCTTCTCGCGGTGAGTTTCCACCGTCTTGTGGCTCAACTCGAGTTTCCTAGCGGCCTGCTTAGTGGAAAAGCCCTGCCCGATCATTTCGAAGACCTCTAATTCGCGGTTCGAGAGGCTTTCGATCGGGCTCTTTTCCACCACCTCGCCGTCGGCAAAGCGGTGCAAGAGTCGATTGGCCATGCGCGGGCTGAGATAGATATCGCCGCCGATGATCTGACGGATCGCCCCGATAATCTTTTCGGGTGATTCCTGTTTGCTGATATACCCCGAAGCCCCGGCACGCAACACGCGCTCGGCGAAAAGCAGTTCGTCGTGCATGGAAGATACGAGCATCTTCACGTGAGGCGCTCCGGCTTTGATCTTCTGGATCAACTCCAGCCCGTGCCCGGCCTTGAGCGAAAGGTCCACGATGACCACGTCCGGCTGCACGGTCTCGAGTAGCCGCATCGCTTCGGCTACGTCTTCCGCTTCCGCGCAGATTTCGAAGTCCGGTTCGTCGCCGATCAACTCACGTAGCCCGCGTCGGACGATCGGGTGGTCGTCGACAACCAGGATCCGGTGTGTTGCCGAACGAACGTCGCTAACATCAGTCATCAGATTGCTCCTTGTAAATTGTACAAGTAACTAGTGTACCCCTTTCGGCGCTCGATTGAACGTCGAGCGTTCCTCCGCATATTCGAGCCCGATAACGCATAATGCGCAGCCCGAATCCGGAGGGTGTTTTGTTTTCGTCGGCAAACCCGGTGCCATCGTCGCGAATCCGCAAGGTGATTTTCCGACGGTTGGACTCGAGTTCCACGGCGATGTTTTTTGCCTGCCCGTGTTTCACGGCGTTGTTGGCAGCCTCTTGAGCGATTCGATACAAATGGATGGCCCTGTGGGTATCGCAAAAGACCTCGGGTTGGTTGCTTTTCACCCGACAGGAAATGCCCGCGCGATCTTCCATGTTGCTGGCCAAGGTTTGCAGGGCCTGGACTAACTGCCCTTCGCCGATCTCCGGCGGCACAAGATTCTTGACAATGGCTTGCACGCGGCGCAAGGCGAGCGGTATCCCTTGCGCCACTTCACCGGCCATTTTGGCCTCGGAAAGCTCCTGGGAATCGAGCCTCCGCTGAAGGCTCTTGGCCAGGTACCCCAAGCCGGTCAGTTCCTGCCCCAACTCGTCGTGCAATTCTTGACCGATGCGTTGCTGCTCGCGAGCCCCGATGTTAAGCACCTCGTTCTCCAAACGTTCGCGATGGGCGATTTCGGCCTCCAAGGCCTGATTCGTCTCGGCCAACTCGCTCGTTCGCTCCCGGACGCGAACTTCCAGTTGATCCTTCGCAGTTCTGACCGCTTCTTCGGCATGAATTCGCTGGATGGCCGTTCCCAACTGCATGGCCACCTTCTCCACAACTCTGACCAGCGAATCGGAGAACGCATCTTCACGGGAATCGGCCAGATGAATCAACCCGAGAATCTGTTTCCCCATCTGGATCGGCACCAACACGACCGACTCGAATCCGTGCTGGTTGCAAGCGTTTCGGGTTTCGCCCTTCGCTTCTTCCGAGACGGTGGCGAGAAAGCGCGACGTTCCGTTGACATGAAAGGACCCGTGCTGGGTAAAGCAAGGGAGTTCGGCGTTCGTGTTGCCTTTGATCACCTGGATGCACATACACCGATCCGTCTCGATCGACAGAGGGCTTTCTTCCTTGTAGAATTCTTGGCTGAATCCGTCGAAGGCCTGATAGGGAATCTCGCCCTGCTCGTGGAGAATCCGGATCCCCACGGCCTGACAATCGGCAAATTCCTTCAAGGAGACCACGAATCCGTCCAACAAGGGTTGCATTTCGCAGTTCTGGTTGGCCGTTTCGAGGAAATGATGCGAGAGCAGCAGTTGTTGCTCGGCCTCCTCGCGTTGTCGCTCGAGCCGTTCGTTCTCGATTCGTGCATGCAGCACGGGCGCCACGTGGGCGGCCAGACTTTCCAATAAATGCCTGTCTTCTTTCGTATAATCGCTCGATTTGTCCGCCATGGCGAACTGGCCGACAAGTTCTCCCTGGTGAACGATCGGCGCCACCAATGCGCGACGCAACGCGATGTGCCCGCCGGGGACCTGCAAGGCGTCGTTCTGATACAGGGTTTGCTTTTCCTTCAACGACCGTCCCCACAATCCTCCCCAAGCTTCTCGGGGGAAGACCAGATTCTTCTCTGCCATGCGGCACTTGTCCCAGACATCCCGCGTCATCGAGGGGCAGATAAGGTCTCCCTTCTGATCGATGAATCCGAAGAAACCGTATCGGCTCCGGAAGGCCCGAAGCAATACCTCCAGCACTTCGGCGTACATCTCCTCGTCGGGGACGGTGAGAAAGACATTGGCGATCTCGTTGCGGATAGCCAATTCCTTCCGAGACGCCCTGAGGTCCTCTTCGTCTTTCCTTTGCTTTGTCAGGTCCCGTCCCACCAAGAGAAACTCGCAGAGGCGCCCGTCGGCATCAAACAACGCCCGGCTCGTCCACTGAAGCAAACAGACCTGACCCTCGTCCGTCGGGAACCGATGCTCGTAGACAGCCATCGGGCGATCTCTGCCCAGCGAGGCGAAACGTTGCCGAACCCTCTCGTGGTCTTCGTCGAGCAACAACGAGTAGTAGTCTTGCCCGATCAGTTCCTCACGCGTTCGCCCAAGACACCGCACGTAGGCGTCGTTGACGAAGGTTAGCGTGCCGTCCGGCAGGAGGCGACAGATTATTTCTGTTCGGTTATCCACCACGGCCCGATAACGCGACTCGCTGTCGCGCGAGGCCTCTTTCGCCAGCACGTGCTCGGTGACTTCGCGAATGTAGAGTGCCACGCTCGCCACCTCGCCACTAGACGACGCGACGGGACAACAACGATACTCGTAAACTCGGCCGGCGCTGTCTTCCTCGAAACAGACCGATCGTTGCAATCGAACCGCCTCCTCCAGCCAACCTTGAACCATAGCTTGCAACTCCGAAGGGAGGAGCTTCAGCAGTGAGCGACCGGGAAGTTCCGAAGCCGGTCTCCCGAGCCTAACCGCCGCCGCTTCATTGAGCGTGAGGATTCGTCCCGAGACGTCCAGCAATAGGGACGCTTCAAGGTGATGACGCAACAGCACCTCGGCGCCGACTTCGCGTTGATCCGCGGCCAAGCGACCGCTTCGCACGTGCGATGATTGAATGTCGATAGACCGCGTCATACCCGTTCCTCGCGCCCAACCGATGCCGGGGCCTGCAGACCCCGACACCCCAATGTACCATACTATAGCCTGACCGATTTATTGGCTCCCGTCAAGAGCGGGGCCCGAAGCTGCAACTGGGAGTGATGCCTAAGGAAAACCCCTAGGTATCACTGGTGGACCTACGGTCAGGGACCCGCCAACTCTCCAGATTATGCGCAGAATTGATCCGCAATATCGCTTCGTTTACGAAGAATCGACGCGCGTTTCTCGGCAAGACTACGGCAATCGTGCGAGACACCTGGTACGAAGCGGTCGATAGAGGACCGGCATAGGAAGACTTACCGGTAGCTGCGTTCGCCAGAACGCCGGCAACGCGGATTACCACACTCTGACGAGTGCAGCTACGGGGTACAGCAGTCCTACCGGCAGTCACTAACACGGATTATTCATGACCCTGGGAATTGCGTGACACGCTGTCGCGCCTACGTTCGCCAAAACATGGTCGTAACCCTCGGGCACGCCACAGGCCTCTTCTTGTAGAATGGATCGAGGCACGAAGACCCACGCGCCAAGCTGAAGGGGCGTTATAGACTACTGCCCAGCGGAACACCAGAACGCCCTTTGTGTGCAGATAACGCTCACAGCAGGGCCATTCATGGTCCTTCCCGCCGAAGGCGGTCGTCGGCCCGACGTTTACGTCGGGTAATGCGAGTCGCCACCCAGCCACGGTTGTTGTCCGGCGGCTGCCCAGGCAGCCGCCGGACATACATGGAAGCGGAGTGGAATCGCGCCGGGTTCTCTTCACCCGTGCTGAAGCACGGGCCGAATACCGCCTTCGGCGGGAAGGGTCGTGAACGACCCTGAAGGCAGAGCACGCGTGGGTCTTCGTTCCTTGATCCACCCTACGGCTCTTGCTACCGGTGCTCGTCAAGAACCTTTTCGCTGCGGACGATCGTTTGACGGTTCTGAGCCTCAGCGGTTTTGCGCTGGGTGTAATAGTCGAGGCGCCTTTGGTCGGACTGGCAGGGTTGGAAGTTGGGCATGTCGGCGCGGGGATGTTCCGCGAGCATTTGCTGGCCGGATTGAATGATCGACAGGGCTTCCACGTAGGCCGGATCGCTCTTGTCGGGAAACGCCTTTAAGCACAAGCTGTGCTGCGGGCGAGTGAAGTTGATCGGCGAGCCGAGGGTCATGATTCGGTGGGTTAACTGATTCAGGTTGTAGCTGTTCACATCGTTCCAGCCGTACTTCGACCCGTCGGGGGCGGCGGCGATCAATTGGCCTAGTCGGGCCAACTGCTTGTGGTCCAACGGGCAGCGGCCGAACGTGTTGGTCCGGTAGTACGTCACGTGCGAAGGATAATAGGGCGTGTTCAGGTCGATCCAGGTGACGATCCGCTCGAAATCCTCTCGGCTGAGCTTCACGTCGTAATGACCTTCGCGCAAGATGTCGACCAGCCGGCTGCGGTGCGAACCCCAGGAGTACGGCGGGATTTCCTGGATCGGGCCGGCGCCGACGGCACTGATCAGCGGCTTCTCGGCGCCCGGCTGAGCGGTCGTCCATATCGTCGGCCCACGGCTGCGTAACGTGCTATAAGAAACATTGAACGCCGGGCCGCGATCGCCCGAGAGGTTCAGCTCGGGAGCTTCGCCGTCGTAGTCGTGACACGAGACGCAATGTTTATCCCAGACGGGCTGCACTTCGGCCGTGTAGCTGAAATGGCGCGGCGGGCCGTACCATGGTTCGATCCGGCTGGGCGGCCGCTTCAAGGCCAACGGCACGCGGCCCGTGGGCTTCGGTACGCTGTGCAGTCGCGACTCGTGGCAGCCGACGCAACCGGCCGTTTCGCCCGGCTGAACGGTCGTGCCGCTGCGCATCGAGTGGATCATCATCCCGTTCTCGTCCAACAACTGGAAATAGACGAACCGGTCGGCCGGAACATTGAAATAGGCCGAACCGTCCGCCTCGACGGGCACTTTGCCCAGCACCCGCTTGTGGTTGTAGTGGTCCCAATTCACGGCCACCGGGTGATGGCCGTCGACGTTCAAAGCGGGCGTCCAGTCGCCGATGCCATACGGGGGAAACGCCTTCTTAGGCGGCGCCTCGACAATTCGCAGATACTTGACCGCGCCTCGCGGCACGTTGGCCATCCACTCGCCCGCATAAACATCCTGCACATAAAACGCCCCCTCATCGGCCGCCAGATCGACCCGGGAAGGAATCGACGGCGGTCTTGATCGGGCGGCAATCGGCATCGGATCGAAACAACCGGGCCCTTCGACGTGCAACAGCAGTTCGTTGCCGAAGAGGTCCACCAGGAACAGCCCCATCGTGCCGCGAGGAAAAGGGGTCTTTTCCTCGTGGCTGATCGAACGCGAGCAGAGGAAGTATTTTTCCGAGAGCGGATAGGGATCCTCGTAGCGGACGGGCAATCGCATGAAGCTGTCGAACTCGCCGCCCACGCGGTCCACCTTGTCCCACTGGGCCATGTATTGGCTGATGTCGGCCGGCCACGATTTCAGAATCGGCTCGGTGCCGTCCAGCCCGCGCCCGCGATCGGCGACGACCATGGCCCCGAACGGCAGGTTGTGGACCGTGGTGTAGATGCTAACGAACTTTTCCGTACCGGGGATGATCCTCGCATCGATAACCGCGCTGGGCTGCCACGCGTAACCGCCGTAGTAAAGGCATTGGGCCGTGCCGTCGGGGTTCATCGTCCACAGGCCATAGGCCGCGCCGTAGTGCTTGTCGACGTATTCCCAGCGGGTGTAAAGCACGCGGCCGTCGGGCATCAGGCTGCCATGACCCTCGAACTGCGTGTTGTGGCCCAACTGGCGAATGTTCGACCCGTCGGCGTTCATCTCGAACAGATTGGCCATCAAGTGCCGCTGGCACGGGATGTATTTCGGCTCGCGGGTCGAGCTGAAGACGATCTTCCCGTCGGGCATACAGACCGGCTGAATGTCCGAAAGCCGGCTGCCGGCGGTCAGTTGCTTCAGACCGGACCCGTCGGCGTTGATCGCATAAATGTGGTAATCGTCCTCGATATTGTGCCGCATCGAAAAGACGATCTTGTTACCGTCGAAACCGACTTCCGGATCCCGGGCAATGCCCTTGGGAACGTCGATAATCGTGTTGATCTTACCGCCCTGGGCCAGATCGATCGTCTTCATCGCACCGCCGCCGTTGAAGAACGGAGTGTTGATCTCGCCGGTCTGGTACATGGTGGCTTCAGTGCCGTGCTCGTTATGATACTGCGGGCGCGTGACGAACAGGATCGGTTGGCCGCTGACCAACGGATTGGCGATCAGGGCCTCACAACGCAGGGACTCCAATTCCGCGAGAATCCCTTCCAGGTCCTCCGGCGTTGCTTCGGCCGCGCGCTGCAAGAGCTGATCGAGTTGGGCAAGGAACTCAGCGCCTTTGGGATAACGATCACGGAACGTGGCGGTTAGGTCTTCAATGGCTTCTCGCAACGGCCTGTTCTGCTGCCGGATCGTCCTGATCCGTCTTTCCTTGGCCCTCTCCGCTTCAAGGGCAATGCGGGCTTTGGTAGCCTCTGGGTCGATACGACCTTGGGCCCGAAAGTTGTCCAGTGCAATGTATCCCCAACCGCCCGGGTGCAGGTCGACCGCCTTGAGAAAGACTTTCTTTCCCACTAATGCGCCGGCATCCCAAGTAACTGGCTGAAAGACTTCCGTGTCCTTGCCCCGAGC
>CAYYOX010000069.1:10988-16326 GCA_964473065.1 uncultured Planctomycetaceae bacterium
GTCCTCGGTACACAGGGCGATGTAGGTATTGCCGTGCGATCCGCCGCCGACGATCAGCGAGATCTTCCCGCCGGCGAGTACAAACACGGGCGACTCGATCACGCCGGTTGTCGCGCCGGTGGGCGTGCCGTCGGGCTGTTCAAGGGTGGCCAGATAGTGCTTTCCCTGCTTGTTGTACTTCAGTTGCGGTTGGTTCACGTAGAATTCACGATAGCCAACCAGCTCGAAGAAGTCGCCCTCGACAATCCGCCACCCCTGCAGGTCGCCCGACTCGAAGTCGAAGACCACTTGCCCCGCGTCCTCGGCAAAGGCAACGCCCGCCAAGGCAAGGCCGACAAGCGTGGCGATCAGGAGTAGGGTGGGTCGAGGGACGAAGACCCACGCGTTAAGAGTCGTCATACGTTACCTCGGTTTCAAAACGATCGACTGCAAGTTCATCACGCCTTCGCGGACGAGGTTTTGGGCTTTCACCGTAAGCGTGTGGCGGCCTTTGCCAAGTTTCACGTTGCCCAGGGTGTACTGTTTGAAGGCGGTCCAGTCGCCGGTGCCGGGAACTTCGCCGGAAAGTTTCTGGTTGTCGACTTCGACCGTATACTTGCTCCCGGCCGAGGCGTCGGGACATGCCGAGGTAATCTCGATGTCGAACGTGCCCGGCTGCGTGACTTTCAGGTTCCAACTGACCCAGTCGGCCGGGTTGATCCAGAAGCCGATGTTATCCTTGCCGCCGCCCGTTTCGTAGCGGATGGCGTGGCCATGTGCCAAGGCATCGCGGGCGTGCAAGGTGGCCGTTCCGTCGTCGGCCTGGGCCACGGCCGGTTCGACTACGACCGGCTCGCCGTCGATCTTTAGCACGACGACAGTATCGATCGGGTCGAGTGCTTCGGTGGGCAGGGTAATCGCGACGTTGTCGCCTGAGCGGGTTACGGTCAAAGCGTTCTTATTAGAATCGGCCAGCAAGTAGGCCTTTTCCACTTTGCTTTGCAGGCCCGGCACGACGAGTTGCCCGTCGGTCGGCCAATCGAATACGTGCAGATAGAGCGTGCCCGACTTCTTCGTGCAGCGGCCCCAAGGTAATTGTTTGAAGGGGCTGGCCGTGGTGCCGTAAACGCTCTCGCCGTTAGTATCGAGCCACTTGCCGACCGCGGTCAGCCGCTCGATGCTCGGCTTGGGGATCAGACCTTCGGCCGTGGGACCGACGTTCAACAGGAAGTTGCCGCCCTTGCTGGCGATGTCGACCAGTTTGTGCAGGATGTCGGGCACCGACTTCCAGTTGTGGTCGTGTGTCTTGAATCCCCACGTGTCGTTCATCGTCATGCAGGTTTCCCAATCCCAGCCGGGCATTCCGGTGGCAGGGATCTCCTGCTCGGGCGTGCCAAAGTCGCCCGGCGAACGTTTTCTTTTTCCCACGCGGTTGTTGACGATCAACTCGGGCTGTAACCCGCGAATATACTGTTCCAACGAATGGCCCTGCTTCTCGTTCCACTCGCCGATCCATTCCCCGTCGAACCAGAGCACACCGATTCGGCCGTAGTTGGTCAGCAGTTCCTCGAGTTGTCCCCGCATGTGCCGCTGATATTTGGGGAAGTTCGCACCGTGGGCGTTCGGGTGATGCCAGTCCATGATCGAGTGATACCAGCAGATCTCGATACCCTGCCGGTGACACTCGTCGGCCAACGCCCTCAGCAGGTCCTTGCGGTAGGGCGTGCCGATGATGTCGTAGTCGGTCAGCTTCGAGTCGAACAGGCAGAACCCGTCATGGTGTTTGCTGGTGATGACGATGTACTTCATGCCGGCCCGTTTGGCGAGATCGACCCACGCTCGGGCGTCAAACTTGACTGGGTTGAATTGCTTTTGCAGCGGCGCGTATTCTTCCTTGGGGATTCGGGCCGTGTTCATGATCCACTCGCCCACGCCGCCCACTTTCTGACCCTTCCACTCGCCGGCCGGGATCGCGTACAGCCCCCAGTGGATGAACATGCCGAACTTACCCTCGCGCCACCAGCCCATCCGCTTATCCATTTGCTCCTTGGTCTCCTCCGGCAAGGCCGCCTCGGCACGGCGAACGGTCATCGGCAGGAGTGTTGCCAGGGCGAATAGCATAATACACAAAGGACGCAACGGCTTGTCGATCTGCAACATGATGAACTCCTCGGTATCAGATAAATAAGAAACAAAGACGCTAACTCCAGTTCATTAACTCTAGCTGATCCACCACGAGTTTTCGCATGGCGACCACGCTGGCCCCGGCCTGCATGAAGGCGACTCCGTCTTCGATGGAGGCGACGCCGCCGGACGCCTTGATGCTCAGCCGATCGCCCACGAGCTTGTTGAACAGCAGGATGTCGTGCAGCGTGGCCTTACCCAGCCCGAAGCCGGTGCACGTTTTGATGAAGGTTACGCCGCTATCGGCGACGATGTTCGCCGCGGTCACCTTCTCCTCTTCGGTCAGCACGCCGACCTCGACGATGACCTTGGTCGGGATGTCGTACGGCTTGGCAACCGCCACCACTTCGGCGATGTCTTGTGCGACTCTCTTGAAATCACGGCTCTTCAACGCGCTGATATTCATCACCATATCCAAATCGCGGGCCCCGAGCTTCAAGCCTTCCTCGGCCTCCTTGCATTTCACGTAGGTCGTGTTTGCCCCGCAAGGGAACCCCACCACAAGCTCGGGCAGGATCGACGTGCCCTGGAGTTGCTCGATGACCATCGCCAAGTGGCAAGGAAAAACAACCACGGCACGAAAGGCGTACTGCTTCGCCAACCCGCAGGCCTCCAGCACGTCGTCCGTCGAGGCATCGATCGTCAGGGCCTCGGAATAGTCGACGGCCGCGATCAGCCGTTCGATATCCTCTCGGGTAATCTCCATCACGGGACTCTCCTTTATGCGAAACGGGTCGTTATTGGGCCGAACCTTGAGTGTATCCGGTGCCGCGTGAGTTGACAAGTTAGCTTGCAGCCACCGGTTGTCAGCGTGGCCCAATTCTGCGAAAATAGGGCACTTCAGCCGCTCGCGGCTTTGCAACCACCCTCGGAGGACTATCATGGCAGACAAGAAACTCGGCATCGCCATCCACGGCGTCGGGCAGGTGGCCTACGCCCATGCCGCAAGTTGGCTCAAGAACCCGCAGTGCGAAATCGTGTCGGTCTCCAGCCGACGCCGGCAGAGTGCCCAAGGGCTGGTCGACAAGCTGGGGCTCGATTGTGCCGTGCGGGACGACTACGACGAAGTCCTTCGCGACGAGCGGGTCGATGTGGTGAACCTCAGCGGACCGAATCACGTCCATGCCGAGCAAGGCATCGCAGCGGCCAAGGCGGGCAAGCACCTGATGATCGAGAAGCCGATGGTTATCTCGATGGACGAGAACCGGGCCTTGCGCGACGCCGTGGCCAAGGCGGGTGTAAAGAGCATCGTCAGCTTTGTGTTGCGGTGGAATCCGCTGTTCGAGAACCTCAAGTCGCTGCTGACTTCCGGGGCCATCGGCGAACTGTTCTACACGGAGGTCGACTACTGGCACGGCATCAGCGACTGGTACGGCGGCTGGGAGTGGGCCAGCAAGAAAGCGACCGGCGGCAGCACCATGCTCCTGGGCGGGTGCCATGCGGTCGACGCGATCCGCTGGTTAGCCGGCGAAGAGGTCGTCGAAGTGACGGCCTACTCGAACAACAAGAAGGGCCGTTACGAATACGACGCCAACGTGGTGGCCGTGTTGAAATTCGAGAGCGGCGCGATCGGCAAGACCTCGACGCTGTTCGACTGCGAGATGCCCTATGCGCTGAACATCGACCTGGCCGGCACCGAAGGCACGCTGCGCGAGAACCGCATCTTCTCGAAGAAGCTGTTCCCCGGCCAGACCGGCTGGACCACCATGAAAACGATTCTGCCCGACTCGGGCGATGTCGAGCACCATGCGTTCGACGCACAGATGAACCACCTGATCGACTGCATCCTCGAGGGCCGCGAGTCGCATTGCAACATCGCCGACGCCTACAAGACGCACGAGCCCTGCTTGGCGATCGACCGTTCGATCGAAGAAGGCGGCCGCCCGGCGAAGATGCCGTTGAAGTAAGAGAATCAAATGACCCCACGCCAACGCTGGCTTCCCCTGCTCGAAGGCAATACGCCCGACCGGATCCCGACCGACTATCAGGCCACCGTCGAGGTGACGGCCCGGCTGTTTAGGGACTTGGATTGTGCCGACGAGGAGGCGCTGTGGCGCAAGCTGGACGTCGACTGCCGACGGTTTCTTGAACCGACATGGAATCGGCCGGAGCAGTTGCAGGATCCGCAGGTTGACATGTGGGGGATCCGCTACCGTTCGGTCGATTACGGCACGGGCGCGTACGACGAGCCGGAAGTAATGCCGCTGGCCGATGTCGATTCGGTCGGGCAGGTCCACGCCCATCGCTGGCCCGAGCCGGACGATTTCGATTACGCGTCGATCACCGAAGTACTCGCGAAGGACGACGCCTTTCGACCGATCCACGCGGGCCATTACGAGCCGTTTCTGCTGTACGGCTATCTGCGCGGACTAGAGCGGGCGTTCGAGGACCTGGCCTTGCGGCCCGAGTTGGCCGACGCCATTTTGGGCCATATCTTCGACTTCTATCACGAACACCATCGGCGAATCTTCGAGGCCGGCCAAGGTCGCATCGATCTGACCTGGGTGGCCGAAGACTTAGGCGCCCAGACCGGGCCCTTGATGAGTCTGCCGATGTACCGGCGGTTCTTGATGCCGCATCAGATCCGAATGGCCGACTTGGCTCGTTCCTACGGCGTGCACGTGATGTACCACACCGACGGCGCGGCCCGGATGTTCTTGCCCGACTTGATCGACAAGGTGGGCATCGAGATTCTCAACCCGATCCAATGGCGTTGCCCGGGCATGGAGCGCGAACAATTGGTGGCCGATTTCGCCGACAAGGTCATCTTCCACGGCTCGATCGACAACCAGCAGACACTAGCCTTCGGCACGGTCGCCGACGTGATCCAAGAGGTACGCGAGAGCATCGACATCTACCAAAACGCCCGCTGGATCTGCGCCCCCTGCCACAACATCCAGCCGATCAGCCCCACAGAAAACATCGTCGCCATGTACGAAACAATCCACGGCTCCGAAAAAGGGGACATTCTACTTTTTCAATAAAGTAGAATGTCCCCTTTTTTCCCGTGTGTGTCTTTGTCGTTACCCTTTGGCCAAGTTAACTCACTCGCACAATATGCGCCGATCCCTTATCTAAGGGAAGAGCAAAAACCTTGTTGTAGAACTAATACCACCCTGACCCGAATGGCACTTTCGACCGTTAGGTCATTGTACCGCAAGGGGTTGCGGTTTTC
>CAYYOX010000070.1:0-2381 GCA_964473065.1 uncultured Planctomycetaceae bacterium
ATTCCACCAATCCCGCCTAATCCCCAGTTGTGAGCTATAGTTTAGATAGGCGGGGTCCGTGGAAAGGGCCTGCCCTTCGAGCATGGCTTCTCTTCGTGAGGGGGCGTATGTCTTCAGCAAGTTTGCCTCGATAACACGACGACTGTTTTCGCCACCGGCGATTACTCGATCGGCTACGCGGCGCTGCTGGCAGGGCCGCTTCGAGTTGCTCGAGCGACGGGAGCTACTGTCGCTCACGCCGTCGCCGGGAGGCTTGGCAGATTCTTACGATGCCGCGGCTGAAATGGCAGAGGATTTCACCTCGGCTTTGACGGGCGCCGTGTTCTCGGATTATAACGGCAACGGTGTCAGGGATGCCGGCGAGCCGGCTATGGCCGGGGTGAGGGTCGAACTCGAACGCCTCGAACCGACTCTCTTGCACACCTTCTTGAATCCGACGCCCGGCAAACACGATAACTTCGGCTATCCGCCCGTGGCCATCGGGGAGAACATCCTGATCGGGGCCTGGGGAGACGATTCGGCGGCAAGCAATGCCGGCGCTGTC
Organism: uncultured Planctomycetaceae bacterium; assembly: GCA_964473065.1. GTDB lineage: Bacteria > Planctomycetota > Planctomycetia > Pirellulales > Thermoguttaceae > CAYYOX01. The sequence continues at coordinate 545 of CAYYOX010000070.1, forward strand.
TACATGTTCGACGGAAATACCGGCGCGCTGATTCGCACCTTCCTGAATCCCGAGCCGAACATCAACGACCGTTTCGGAATGTACGTCGCGGCCTGTGGCGACGATGTCCTGGTTTCGGCCTACTTGGACGATTCCAGCGGCGCCGATCGCGGCGCCGCCTACTTGCTCGACGGAGAAACGGGCCAACTGTTGCGCAAGTTCGTCACGCCCAACATGGCCCTCGGGACCCAAATCCGCCAGGTCGCGGCACTCGGGGACAGTATACTTATTGGCGCGTACCAAGATAACCACGAGAGAAGCGACACGGGGGCCGTGTATCTGTTCAACGGAAAAACCGGAAGACTGATGCACACCTTCGCGAATCCTCGCCCTGCCTTCGGTGATGGGTTCGCCTTCTCGATGGCTGCCGTGGGCAACAACGTTCTGGTCAGTGCTCCATTGGATGACACGAGCGGCTACAACACGGGGGCCGCCTACTTGTTCGACGGTTCCACCGGCAAACTGCTCCACACCTTTCTCAATCCGACCCCCGAACGCAACGACCAATTCGGCAGAGCCGTCGCCGCTGTGGGAAACGACGTGCTGATCGGCGCCTGGGGTGATAACACTGGCGGCGGTAGCGCCGGGGCTGCCTATTTGTTCGACGGGAACACCGGAGAACTGTTGCACACTTTTCTCAATCCGACTCCGCGAACCGGAGACGGGTTTGCGGAGTTCGTCTCGTCCGTGGGTGACGACGTGCTGATTGGCGCCTGGGGAGATGACGCCGGCGCCACCAATGCCGGCGTTGCCTATCTGTTCGACGGCGACAGTGGCGAACTCCTCGAAACATTCTACAACCCCACGCCCGAACCCTACGATCAATTCGGAATTGCCGTGGGTGCGTTCGGCGGACAAGTCCTCGTCGCCGCGAATGGCGACGATACCGGAGCGCTCAATTCCGGGGCCGTCTATCTCTTCGCAACAAAGCATCTCGTCGGCACGGCCATGACCGATGAGCAGGGGAACTACCGCTTCGACCAGCTCGAGGCGGGCAAATACACGCTCAGCCAGGTAGTTCCCGACCGCTATGAGGAAACCTTGCCCGGTAACAACGCCTACACCGTTACCGTCGACGTCGGTCAAGAGGTGAGTCATCTCGACTTCGGCAACCATGGCGACGCCTTGCCTCCGACGATCGTGGAACTGTTACGCAGCGCGGCGACCGTCGACCTCGGCGACGTCATCTACTTGGCCGGATCATTCACCGACCCCGACGGCGGACCGCACGCCATAACCATCGACTGGGGTGATGGGATCGAGGAAACCATTACACTCGCGGCCGGTGTCGAGCGGTTCGATGACTTGCAACACGTCTACCAGACGTCGGGCCTTCAGTCGGCCACGGTCACCATCAGCGATAATGAGGGCGGCAAGGCCGTCGAGCAATTTGACGTTTGGGTCAATCCCTGGCACGATGTGGTCGACCTGGGCGAATTACTTCACCCGATCGAGATGCCGAAACTGGACCTCCGTGGCGGCGAACTCTGGTTCCGCGTCGAAGCAACCCGGGACGATGTCGTCGTCTTCAGGCCGAAAGCCGAAGGCATAACCGTCCAACTCTTCGACACGGAAGCGAATCTGCTGGTTACCCAGACCAGCGGAAGCAACCACGATCGAATCCAATACACCCTCGAAGCCGGCCGGGCCTACTACTTCCAACTTCTCGGCAACGACCCCAAGTTCAATCTGCACTTTGGCTACGTCCCGTCGCAAGCGGATCCCCCGGCAACAAAACGATCCAAGCCCTCGAAAGCCGCGATCGATTTCCTGCACGAAATCGGGGCCTTCGACTAGG
>CAYYOX010000070.1:2481-4627 GCA_964473065.1 uncultured Planctomycetaceae bacterium
GCCTCGGGGAGCTTCCCGGGCGTTTTGCCGCCGGCTTGGGCCATGTCGGGGCGTCCGCCGCCGGAACCGCCGACAATGCCGGCCGTTTGGCGGATCCACTCGGTCGCATCAAGACCCTGTCCGACCAGATCGCGACTTAAACCTGCCACTAACATCACTTTGTCCTTGCCCTGACGCGTGCCGAGCATCACGGCCACCGGCGACGCCTTGCGACGCAACTGGTCAATCAACTCTCGCAGAACGTTCGGATTGGCGCCGGGCACCTCGGCCGTGACGATCTTGGTATCGCCCACCTCGACCGCGTCTTCCAACAGCTTCTCGGCCGAGGGGCCTTCCGCCTTGGCGGCCGCGGCCTTTTGCTTCTTCAGTTGGCGAACTTCCTTGGCCAGCGACGCGACCCGATCGGGAACCTCTTCAGCCGGGACTTTTAGTACGGCCGCCGTTTGGGCCAGCGTGGACTGCATTTGGTGGATGCGATCCAAGGCCGCCGTGCCCGTTACGGCCGTGATGCGGCGGGTGCCGGCCGCCACGCTCTCTTCGCTGATGATCTGGAACGGGCCGATCTGGCCCGTATTGTCCAAGTGGGTTCCGCCGCAGAGTTCCTTGCTGAAATCGCCGATCGAGACCACGCGAACCACATCGGGATACTTCTCGCCGAAGAGCATCATGGCGCCCGTCTCGCGGGCCTTGGCCAGCGGCATGTCGGCGCAACTGACCGGCGAGCCTTCGAGGATCCGAAGGTTGACTTCCCGCTGGATCTTCTGAAGTTCCTCGGGCTTCACAGCCTTGGTGTGCGTGAAGTCGAACCGCAACAGGTCGTCGTCCACCTTCGAGCCCTGCTGCTGGGCATGTTCGCCGAGCTCGGCTTGCAACGCATGGTGCAAGAGGTGGGTGGCCGAATGGGCGCGGCGGATCCCCTGACGCCGGCCGGCATCGACCTTGGCCGAAACGCTGGCGCCGAGCGAGATTTCGCCCTCGCGGAGATGGCCGCAATGCAGCGTGAACGCGCCGTCGACCTGCGAGTCGATTACCTCGAAGCGAAACCCTTTGCCCGAGAGTTCACCGAAGTCGCCGACTTGCCCGCCCATCTCGCCGTAGAAGGGGGTCTTGTTCAACACGACGACGATCGGATGTTCGTGGTCCACCTCGTCGGCCTTGTCGCAAAGCTGTCCGGCGGCAATGATGCCGACCACCTTGGCATCGTCGACATCGAGCGATTCGTAGCCAACGAACTCGCTGCCGTGCATGGCCTTTTTCAGTGCTTCGAGCGGGTCGGCCTTGAAAAGTTCGACCTTTCGCCCGCCGCCCGATTCCAGCCCATGGCGTTGCATCTCGGCCATGTAGCCGTCCCAATCGAAGGTCAGGTTATGCTCGGCGGCCAGGGCCTCGAACAGCTCGGGCGGGAAGCCGTGGGTCTGGTACATGTCGGCCGCTTCGGCGCCGGCGACCATGCCCCGATTCTCGGCCTTCATCTGCTGGAAGGTCCGCTCGATGCGGTCCAGCCCGGCGTCGATGGTCGAGAGAAAGTTGCTCTCCTCCTGCTCGATCACCCCGGAGACCCGCGTGATCGTTTCGCTCAGCTCGGGATAAGCCGTCTTCATCAACTCGGCCACGGTGCCAACCAGCTTGTGCAGGAACGGATCGCGGACGCCCATCTGCCGGCCGTCCAGCACGGCCCGACGCAGCAGCCGTTTGATGACGTACTTCTCCTTGTTCGGCCCGGGATAGACGTTCTCATGCACGGCGAACGTGCAGGCGCGGACATGGTCGGCAATACGACGCAAGCGGCGGCCCGTTTCGCTTTGGGGATCGTACTTCATGTGGCAAACTTCACCGGCCGCCTCGACCAACGGGCGCAGGATGTCGATGTGGTAGTTCGTCTCGACGCCTTGCAGCACGGCCGCTGTGCGTTCGAGCCCCATGCCCGTGTCGATGTTCTTGCTCGGCAGCGGTCGCAGGTTGTCCGGCGGATCGCCCACGCGGTTGAATTGCGTAAAGACATTGTTCCAAATCTCGACCGACTCGCCGCTGTCGGTGTGGTAGAAGATCTCACTGCACGGACCGCAGACGCCGTCGGGGCCTTTGCTGGGGGCGCTGGCGGGCCAAAAATTCTCGTCTTCGTCGAGTCGTTCGATCTTGCTGTCGG
>CAYYOX010000070.1:4637-11440 GCA_964473065.1 uncultured Planctomycetaceae bacterium
ACTGCGTGAACACGAGGTTCCAAATCCCGACCTGGCCGGAGTCGGTGGGGTAGTAGATCTCGCTGCACGGCCCGCAGACCCCGTCGGGGCCAAGGCTGGGCGCATTGGCCGGCCAAAAATTCTCGTCTTCGCCAAGCCGTTCGAGTTGCTTCGGCGGGAGCTTGATGTCATTGAGCCAGATCCCGGCCGCCTCTTCGTCGTCGAGGTAGATCGTGGCCGAGAGCCGCGCGGGATCGATGCCGAGCCACTTCTTGTCGGTGCAGAACTCCCAGGCCCAGTGGATCGCCTCGCGTTTGAAATAGTCGCCGAAGCTGAAATTGCCGAGCATCTCGAAGAACGTATGGTGGTAGGCGGTCCGGCCGACGTTGTCGATATCGCCCGTCCGCAGACACTTCTGGCAGGTGGTCGCCCGGGTGAACTCCAGCTTGCACCGGCCTAGGAAATGGTCCTTGAACTGGTTCATTCCCGCGGGCGTGAACAGGACCGAAGGGTCCCACCGGGGTACGAGCACATCACTCGGTCGGCGGATACAGCCCTTCGTCTCGAAGAAGGCCAGGTATTTTTCGCGTAGTTCGTCGGTTTTCATAGCGTTTTAGAGTCTTTGTGTTGCAAGTTCCGCGCATGGCGCGCGTGTTGGAGGTTCTCGTCGGAAAGGATCGTCGCACATCGAATCCCCCGTGATAGCGGCCTTCGCGGTAAGTGAAAAGTGGCAAAACCGGGTCAATCGGCGGCTCCGGCTGATCTGGCGAAAGGAAAGGCGGATGGGAGGAAAAATGGAAAAGCGTGAAAAAGGGGAAACCGACGGCTTGTATTCGGTTGTTCTTCCCGGGTCTGGCGTGCATCTATTCCCAACACGGGCGAAACATGCGTGTCCTGTAGGAGGCGACTGGAGTCGGCTCCTACAAGAAACTGGATTGAAACAACTCAGCCCGCAGTGTATTCTATACAACCGTATACATCTCTATGATGGAATTGGCCGGGCACATACACGCTGAACATTGGAAAGCGGCCAGGCTCCTGGCAGCCAAGTCGAGCCTCAGCAGATCGAGGCGATACAGAAGGAGCCGAAGGTGAATCGACTTCAGATGCGAAATCAGCGAGCAATCAAACGGGCCGGGAGAATTCTCGTGTACAACATGCGAGCACTTCCTATTGGGGGTGCGGCGACAGGTTTTTCCTTCAAACCGGCTCCTTTGGGCCCCCTCTCTCAAATAACTGCATGATCTGGGGAAACTTTTCCGATTATCCTGACTTTGTCGAAAGTTCTGGCCGGGGGATTCCGATACTTCTGCCGTCGAGACCCCGGGGGGCTGGAAGGTCGAATGACTGCGCCCCCTGAGGAAGGTAATTTCGATGAGTCTCCCCAAACGAGTTGCAATTGGAGTTCTGCTAAGCAGCCTGGCTGTGTCTACTCTGGCGACGGCCGAGCAAGTCGAGCAGGGCACGACAACGGCCGTCTCCGCTGCACGAAGCAGTTGGCAACAGCGCGTTCTGGACAAGGGGCCAACGCATCGCTCCAAAGTGAACAGGTCCGTCCAATGGTCGCCCGGCCGAGAGCCCGCGGTTAAGAAGGTCTCGACCGTCATGCCTGCGGATCAAACGGCCGCTGAAATCAACCCGAGCGACTCGGAAGTCGTTCTGGCCACCGCTTACGAAGAGATTCCGGACATTGAATATGCTGATATCGAACTGACGGGGCCGGAACTGGGCGATTGCGCGGACTGCGGGGGCGGGCCGGAATCTTGCGGCGGGTGCGGCGAATGTGATGGATGCTGCTTGAGTTTTAGCCGCCTGAAAACGGCACGCTGGACGCGGGATCTTTCCGTATTCGGCGGCGTGCATGGCTTCAAGGGGCCTGCCGATCTGGGTCGCAACGGCAACTTCGGTTTCCAGGAAGGATTCAACTTCGGCGCACCGCTGGGCGGACCCTGGGGGATCGGATATCAACTCGGATTGACCGCCTCGCAAAGTAATTTCTCCGGCTATCAGGTCGACCAACAGGCCGGAACGCTCTCGGACGATCGCAATCAGGTCTTTTTCACGGCCGGGCTGTTTCGCCGCAAGCTCTGCGGCGGGTGGCAGTGGGCCGTCGCCTTTGACCTGCTGCACGATAACTACTACGGGTCGGCCGATCTGAAGCAGATCCGCAGTGAAACCAGCTATCGGCTCCCCGACGGGAAGCGCGAGGTCGGTTACTTTGGGGCCTATGGCACGGGCGGCGATGACTTGGTCTTTCTCGACCGCACGGAACTTGGGCTGCAACCGACCGATCTGTTTGCATTCTATTATCGACGCTACTTCACCGACGGCGGACAAGGTCGACTTTGGACCGGATTCTCCGGCAGTGGCGATGCCTTGATTGGCGGTGAGATTCGCTTGCCGATCAGCGAGAGCTGGGGCCTTGAGAGTCGAATCAACTACCTGATCCCCAAGCAGGCCAGCGGCGCCGGCGGAGGGCAAGGCGAGGAATCCTGGGGTCTGATCGTAAACCTGGTCTACTACGTCGGCCAGTCGGCCCGATGTATTGACGAGAGCCCCTACCGCCCCGTGCTGAGCGTGGCCGACAATACCACGTTCATGGCCGACGTGTTCACCGCGGGCAACTAAACCATCAGTACGATACGGTCTGTTTGTTCTCCCTCAGATCGGTCAGTTACGGAATCGCGACATCATGAAAAAGAAACTACTGATTTCGATCGTGTGTATCGGCTTGGCTGCCTGTTGGTGGTCGGCAGGCTCGTCTTTCGTTTGGGCCCAAGGGGACTCGCCCCAGGATAGCACGGCCGAAGAGACGCCACAAACGCCGACCTTCGGCTTCCTGGATCATCTCGAACTGGGCCGCGTCTTCACGGACAACTCCTGGCAGAACTGGATTCTGCTCGGTGTGGCGATTTTTTTCGGGTTGTTGGTAGGCAAGATTGTCGCGGCCATGCTGCAACGCTCGGCGGAACAGTTTCGGGGACGCGGCTGGGCCGTTTGGGGCGACGTGCTGAAGGATCTGGCTTCGCCCGCTAAGTTGGCGTTGCTGACCGTCGGACTACAAGTCGGATTGATGTTCCTCGATCTCGATCAAGGTTCGCAGTTGTTTGAGTTGCGAGTCAAGGTCGCGAGGTTGTTGTATTCGATCGCCGTTTTCTGGTACACGTTCAATCTGGTTTCGGTGATCGATCTGCTTTTGCGACGCTTTGCAGCCAAGACGGAATCGGATCTGGACGACCAATTGGCCCCTTTGATTCGCAAGACGTTACGGGTGATGGTTGTGATCATCGGCGTGATGTTCGTGGTCGATTCGGTTTTCGGACAGGATATCGGCGCGTTGCTGGCCGGGTTGGGTATTGCCGGGCTAGCCGTTTCGTTGGCCGCTCAGGATTCGTTGAAGAACCTGTTCGGGTCGATTACGATTCTGTTGGATCGTCCCTTTCACGTGGGCGAGCGGATCAAGTGTTCCGGATTCGACGGGGTCATTGAGGAAATCGGCTTTCGCTCGACCAAGATGCGCACCTTGACGGGCCATCTGGTGACGATTCCCAACTCGAACATTGTCAACGATCCGGTCGAAAACATCGGTCGCCGGCCGTCCATCCGGCGGACCATGAACGTGACGATCACTTACGATACGCCGCGAGAGAAGATCGAACAGGCCGTGCAGATTCTCCGCGATCTTCTCGAGGAGGAAGGGCTTCGCGAGCCGATCCACGCGACGATCAACGGGAATGAATATCCGCCGCGGGTGTATTTCAACGACTACAACGCCGACAGTCTGAACATCATGGTGCTTTACTGGTTTGCACCGCCGGCCTACTGGGACTACGTGGATCATGCCCAGCGGTTCAACTTACGGCTTTTCGAGGAATTCGAGAAAGCCGGAATCGAGTTTGCATTCCCCACCCAGACGCTCTATCTGGCCGGCGATCCGAAACGGGAGTTGTCCCTGAAGATGCTTGGCGCCGAACTCTAATCGCACACGGCTTTGCAAGGCCCCATGTCCCGGCCCAATCTTCACCCTGCCGCTGTAGCTGCCGACGAGCTACTGGCCGGATGTCGTCAAGAGCGTTTGCGTCGCTCGGGACCGGGCGGGCAACATCGCAACAAGGTGGAAACGGCCGTTCGGCTGAAGCATCTACCTACCGGCATCACGGCCGAGGCCAGCGAGCGGCGATCTCAGGCGGAGAATCGTGTCCGGGCCGTGTTCCGCTTGCGAGTCAATCTGGCGTTGGCGATCCGGCTTGAAAGACTTGTCGACCAGACCCCCAGTCTGCTCTGGCAGTCGCGTTTGGCCGGCGGGCGGATCCACATCAACGCGACGCACGACGACTTCCCGACGATTCTGGCCGAAGCGCTCGATGTGCTCGCGATGGCAGAAGGCGACGTCAAACAGGCGGCCGAGACACTGTGCTGCTCGGCCACACAGTTGGTGAAACTACTGAAGAAGGAACCCCGGGCGTTGGTGCTGGTCAACGATTGGCGGGGCCGCTGCGGGTTGCATTCGCTGCAATAGGGCACTTTCATTGCAAAGCCGCAAGCGGTTTATTGACTTTGTGACGGCAGGGTGAAGAAGAAGGTGGTTCCCTTGCCCGGCGTCGAGTCGAGCCAAATCGTGCCGCCGTGCCGTTCGGTAATCTTCTTACAGATGGCCAGGCCGATGCCGGTGCCGGAAAAGTCCTTGCCGTGGACTTGCTGAAACACCTGAAACACTCGGTCGCGGTGCTCCGGATCGATTCCGATTCCGTTATCTTCCACCGCGAACTGCCAAGTCTCGTCCTTCCGGGTCGCCGCAACTTGGATCCTCGGTGTCTCCTCACCTCGGAACTTGATCGCGTTTCCCAGGAGGTTTTGGAACAACTGAAGCAGTTGAGTCGCATTCCCGGGAACGGTCGGCAACGGTTCGCGAGCGATCTTCACCCCGCTCTGTTCGATTGCCGCTTTCAGATTCGCTTCCGCCTGGGCAAGCACTCCGTCGAGATCGACCTCTTGAAACGGATCATCGGCGCGGCCGACATGGGAATAGTCCAGCAGATCTTCAATCAGCCGATTCATCCGGTTGACCGCCTCGACGATATGGCCGAGATACTCGATGCTTTCCGCATTGAGGCTTGCTTCGTTGTTGTCCCGCAGGATCTGGCTATAGCCGGAAATCGTCAGCAGGGGCGTACGCAAGTCGTGGGCGACAATGGAAGCGAAATCACCCAATTCGCGATTCGATCGGGCTAATTCTTCGGTCCGTTCGGCCACAGCCTCTTCCAAGTCTGCCGCGTATCGATCCACTTGCTCGTGACACGCCCGATGCACGTGGCGGAGCAACTCGCTCGGATCGCTGAGCTTCTCGACATAGGCAAACGCGCCCAGGTTGATGGCCTCCTTGACCGAATCGTAGGACGCCGCCCCCGTATAAATGATCACGCGAAGGTCTTCGTCCATCTGATGGATTCGATCGAGCAGTTGAGTGCCGCTCAGGTCGGGCAATCTCAAGTCGACGACCGCCAGGCCGAAATACTGCTCCTGGATTAACTCAAGACCTTCTTTCGCAGATCCGCAGCCTATGACTTCAAACCCCTCCTCGCGAAGAATCTCGCAAAGCAATTCCCGTTCGGAATCGCTGTCTTCAACGATCAGGATGCGTGAAATCCGCTGAATGACCATGACGTGACGTTACCCATGTTCTCGGTCACACCGACTGATATCAGGGCGATCTCCACAGAAATATAGGTCGATAAACCCGACGTTAGCAACGCCTCGACCGTGCCTGTCGCCAGTATACGTGGTTTACCTCGTCGCGGCAACCGGCGTCCCACCCCACATGGGCCGATGTTCTGCGAGGCACTGGGCTCGCAGCAAGGCGAGGGCCGCAAGGAGGATTCTACAAACCGTTCGGCCCTGACGCTCGTTTACTTGGCTTACCACGAGAAACCACACAATGATCACATCAATTCTGCGAAAACCATATTCTGCCGCTACCCGGAGTGTCCCGGCAGGCCAACGAGCCAGAACGCCCGCCTAGCATGAGTTGGATGTTTCCTAGCATCTGGCCTCGAATACAATACACTTGAGTAGGGAGAATCCCGACGTTCGACCTTTGGGGAGGTGGCGCCATGAAAGCTCCGGTACGCGAGGACCCCCGGATTCTGGCCGCGGCCGAACTCCAGATGCAGGCGTGGGCTCGAACGCAGGAGATCAAGGATCGGGTCGCCCGGCGGCATGCAATCGATCGACTTGCCGGCGAGGTGCAGACGTGTGTCTGTCTTTCACGGGAAGAAGGGACCCGCGGTAGTGAAGTGGCACGCCTATTAGGCGCGAAGCTCGGCTGGGACGTGTTTGACAAGAACCTTCTCGATCGGACGGCCAAGCAATACCATCTTTCGCGATTCATGCTCGAGTTGGTTGATGAGACGCAAAGCAACTGGGTGCACGACGTGCTGGGTACGTTCGTCGATCGCAAGGTCGTTTCGCACGAGAAGTACGTGGCCCACTTAGGGCATGTCGTGTTGGCGGCTGCCCGGCGCGGTCATGCGATCTTCGTGGGCCGCGGCGCCCAGTTTCTCCTGCCGCGCGACAAGGGCCTGGCCGTTCGGCTGATCGCACCCATGTCGTTCCGTGTGGCCGAAGTGATGCGGCGAGAACATCTTGACGAGGCCGGCGCGCGCCAATTCATCGACGAGTGCGATCTCGGTCGGCACGAATTCGTCGAGCGTCATTTCCATCACGACATCGACGACCCGCATCTTTACAATCTGGTCGGCAACGGCACACACAGCTATCCCGCCAGCCGCCCCGAACAGACCCTCGCCACCGCGCGACCGAACAGA
>CAYYOX010000070.1:11450-16193 GCA_964473065.1 uncultured Planctomycetaceae bacterium
TTGGCGCGACCAACGGTCGCGGCTTTATAGAAGCTACGAGCCGAAGATGAACGGCGTGGGCGTGAATCCCAGTGGGAAGAAGGCCAGCGTGGCCCAGCCTAGCGCGGTCCGACCGGTGCCGAGCGGCACGTGGTCGTTGGCCGTCGGCGGATGGTTCGGTCCCATCATGGTCAATAGCAACAGCATCAGAAACCAGGGCGAGGGCCGCCCCGTCTGTACGGATTGATACAATACGGCCACGACCGCGCCGAGCAACAACAGCGAGGCGACGCGGTTGGCGCCGGTTCGCATCAGCCCGTACAATACGTGCCCGCCGTCAAGCTGACCGATCGGCAGAAGGTTCAGCGACGTAATCAACAGACCGACCCAACCGGCAAATGCGATCGGGTGCGTGTAAATTGCGTGTCCCTCGGGAATGGGTCCCTTGAGCCAGATCGCAATCTGCTTGAACAGAATCGGGTCGCCGAATACGTCGTGCCCCGGCTTGATCTCGGACCAATACAATCCAAGGACACAAAACACGAGCGTCGGCACGAGTCCGGCCAGCGGGCCGCTGATCCCGATGTCGAACAGTGCGCGGCGGTTGGCGATCCGGGGATCCATGCCGATCACCGCCCCGAACGTGCCGATGAATCCCAGCGGCATGGGAATGAAATAGGGGTAACTCGTATAGAGCCCATACCGGCGGGCTTGCAGGAAGTGCCCCGCCTCGTGGCAGATAAGGATCGTCATCAGCGGAATCGCATACATCAGGCCGCCGGCAAACAGCGTGCTCAGGCACGTGGCCACAAAGAGTCCCACCGGCAGCCATAACCGCCGACGGACCACCCGCGCAACGGGCAACGCAATGGACACTGCCTCGTTCGGGGGTCCCGCAACCAGTTCGGCAACGACCACTTCCGGACGTAGAACGATCTCTTGGTCTGGCGGTCGATTCTCGTTAAGATCGTAGCTGCTCATCGATTCTTACTATTCTACCTTGAGAATTGGGCTCGGCAAGGTCATTACCTAAGGAGTCAGGAGGCCGGCGGATGTTCGATCGGATCTTCAAGCTTACGGAAAACCATACGGATCTGCGGACCGAATTGTTGGCCGGTTTGACCACCTTTCTGACGATGGCCTATATCATTTTCTTGCAGCCGATGGTCCTTTCGGGCCGTCTTTCTGAAACCGATACGGGGATGGATTTCGGCTCGGTCACCACGGCCACCTGCCTGGCCGCGGCACTGGCAACGCTCCTGATGGGCATTTACGCGCGATATCCGATCGCCCAAACGCCGGGGATGGGCGAGAACTTCGTATTCGTCGGTTCGCTGTTGCCCGGCGCTGGTGGTCGTCGGTTCGATGATGATGCGCAACGTGACCAAAGTCGACTGGTCGAACTACGCCGAATCGATGCCCACGTTCCTGATTATCATCGGCATCCCCATGACCTACTCGGTCAGCGACGGCCTGGCCTTGGGGTTCATCGCCTACCCGATCATCAAGCTATTCGCCGGGCAGGGCCGCGATGTGAAGTGGCTGATGTACGTCACCGCGATCGTTCTGATCGTCTATTTCGTCTTTGTCCGCATGGAGGTCGCCTAGCCCAAGTTTGCCAGTAAAGACCGCATGAATGCGGTCACTACGAACAACCTTTGACGGGTAGGGCGAATGTTTCAGATCGTTGCCATGATCGTCGACTGGCTGCCGATTTGCGAGGCCGTTTGCCCAGCCGTCAGGCAGTGCTAACGGGGGGAAGGCTTGGGTCCTTGCGCCCGTGCTACGGCTGCCAGTTTCTCTGCACGAAAACAGTTGCACATCTGGGGGGTATTTGTCATAATGGAACGGCTCGTCCATTTGGCTCATCCGGAGCGTGTGTCGTATTTTCGGCTAGTCTGAGAAGGAGATCATCGTGTCGCGCAACTTGGGAAGAGGATTCCGCGCCTCGGGCAAGTCCCGATCGGTTCGCATGCAAAAGAGTCGACGACTGATGATCGAGACGCTCGAACCGCGTCGCGTGCTGGATAGTACCGCGGTCTTCAACGAGATCATGTACAATCCGCCCGGCGATACGGACGATTCGCAGGAGTGGATCGAGCTGTACAATCAACTCTCGACCGATGTAGATCTCTCGGACTGGTCGATCGAAGGCGGCATCGAGTTCGACTTCCCCGGCGGCGAGACGGGGCTTCCGGGCGGGACGGTTCTCCCCGGGCATGGCTACCTGGTCCTGGCCAAATCGCCCGAATCGTTGGACTCGCTTCCCCAGGGCGTGCAAGTACTAGGTCCGTATACCGGGCAACTTTCCAACGGCGGCGAAGAGCTGCGTTTGATCAACAACGACGGTCGCGTGATGAACGTCGTTGATTATGACGACGATGGCGCCTGGCCGGTCGGTCCCGACGGGGCGGGGCTCAGTTTGGCGAAGCGCAATGCCAACTCCAACAGCGAGGCGGCCGAAAACTGGACCTACAGCGGGCAGCTTGGCGGCTCGCCCGGCGAGGCCAATTTCTCCGCTTCTTTCTTCGAACCGCTCGGCACGTCGACCATTTTTACGATCGACGCCGACTGGACGTACGACGACTCGGGCGCCGACCAGGGGACAGCCTGGCGGGAATCGGAGTTCGACGATAGCGGATGGGACGCGGGACCCTTGTTGACCCCGCCGATTATGCTCACGGAAGCAGGAACCGCCTCGCCCGACTACTTCGAGGTGCAAAACCTTTCGAACAACGAGATCGACACCTCGGGTTGGATCGTGGTGTCGAACAACGCCCGAGACTTCGACGTCAACGCGGTCCACGATCCGTTGTGGAGTTTTCCCGGCACGATGGCCCCCGGCCAGATCGTTTATCGCGCCGACAGCCAAGACGACAACATCTTTTGGAGAAGTAAGGGCAATGGTTGGATGATGATCCTTGACGACGCGGGCACCGTCGTCGATGCGGTCATCTGGGGTTATCCGCCTCAAGAAGTGGCCGACATGCAGATCAACGTCGCACCGTTCGGGGACATTCGGATCGCCGACTCGTGGAACGGCGACGCGGTAGTCTGGGGCGACGGGCCCTCTGCCTCCGTGCAGCGAATCGGCGATGCCGATCACGACAACGCGTCCGATTGGACCTCCGACGTCGATCCAACGCCGGATGCTCAAAACGAGGAGATCATCACCCCGTTCGCCACGGTCGGGACCGAAATGGATCCCGGTCACACGACGTACTATTATCGTCACGAGTTCGATTTTCAGGGCGTGCTCGACAAGACGGAACTGCTTCTGAACACGATCGTGGACGACGGGGCCGTCTTCTATCTCAACGGCGTGGAAGTCTATCGTCTGAACATGCCCTCGGGTGAGATTACGTATGACACACTGGCCGCCGACGAGGGTGGCGATGCTTCGTTTACGATGGGGATCAAGCTGCCGACCTTCGCACTTCGCCAAGGCACGAACGTCCTGGCCGTGGAGGTTCATCAAGCGGCCCCCGGCGAGACGGACGTGCGATTCGGCGCCGAACTGTTCGCCCGAGCCTGGCCGGCCGACTGGGAGAATCCGAACATTCGCGTGGCGCTGAACGAGGCACTGGTCACGGGGTCCGATGCGTATTGGGTGGAACTGGCTAACTTCGGAAACGCGCCCATTCAACTCGCCGGTTATACGATCCGCTCCGGGGCCGGCGACGAGTATGTCTTGCCCGAACAAGTGCTCGGCACCCAACAATTCATGATCGTCGACCAGGATCAGTTCGCGATCGACATAGCCTCGGGCGAGAAACTGATGTTGCTTGCCCCGGGCAGCAACACGATCATCGACGCGATCGAGTTTGACACGACGCTGCGGGGGCGTTCGCCCGACGGCAGCGGACCGTGGCTCTATCCGGAAACGCCTTCGCCGGCAGGACCCAACCAATTCGCGTTGCACGATGAGATCGTGATCAACGAGATCATGTACCATCATCATCCGTGGACGAACGATCCGGCCGCGCCTTATCTGGAATCCAACGAGGAGTGGATCGAGCTTTTCAACCGCTCGACGACCGACGTTGATCTAAGCGGTTGGCGAATCGAGGACGGCATAGACTACGTGTTCCCACTGGGCACGACGATCGAAGCGGGCGGTTATCTGGTGGTGGCCAATGATGTTCTGGGGCTGCGCGAGAAGTATCCGGACCCGGACATCAACATCGTGGGCAACTTCCTGCGCGGGCTGGCCAATGACGACGACCGGATCCTGCTGGTCGACAATATCGGCAATCCGGCCGACGAGGTGCATTACTACGAGAGCGGCCGATGGCCCGCGTATGCCGACGGCGGCGGCAGCAGCCTCGAACTGCGCAACCCGGATGCCGACAACGACAAAGCCGAAGCGTGGGCCGCCAGCGACGAAACCGATGACGCGCAGTGGACCACCTATTCGTTCCGTGCCGAATGCGACGAGCCGCTCGACCTGGGTGCATTTTACAACGAGTTCATTTTCGGACTGCTCGACTCGGGTGAGTTCTATATCGACGACATCCACGTGGTACACAACCCGCAAGGCACGGCCGATGAAATGCTGCAAAACGGCGACTTCGAAGCGGACGCGCTCGGCGAGTCGCCGGCCGCATGGCGGTTGATCGGCAACCACAGCGGCACAGTGACGCTCGACCCGGATGATCCGGGCAACCAGGTCCTGCATGTGGTCGCGGTCGGGGCCCAGCAGCACATCCACGGCCACGGGGAAACCACGTTTGTGGGCAACACGCCCGTTCGCGACGGCGATGT
>CAYYOX010000071.1:0-16170 GCA_964473065.1 uncultured Planctomycetaceae bacterium
GGTCCCACCACGCTGCTCTGTCACTGGCGTGCTCCAGCTGGGGCGCCGCCCCGATGGCCCTCGTCGTCATACGCCCCGACCGCTTGGCGACTGGCCGTTTCATCGGCCTCGTGCGGGTTAGCGCCCTGCGCCAGGGCCCAATGGCCGCTAAGAGCCACGATCGTCTTCAAGATCCATACTCGTTTCATGGTACAGACACTCCTGGGGGTTTGAGTGGGCGCTGGTCAGTCTACAGTATCACGTTCTTCGCGGAGATTGCAAGAGCCAGCGACCCAAGCATAGGCCGCTGCATTTGTGGCGGGAAGTTGGCGGCCGCGCAAGTTGCGACGACCGTTGTGGTTTACCACGTGTTTGAATCATTTAGAGCCCGATCCTTCGGGAATTAACGTCCTTTGGCACCCCAAGGGCCGGCTATCGCGCGGCAGCAACGGACAAGATGCCCCGGCCGCCCGATAGCGACCCACGAATAAACAACTAAGTTGACAATCAATAGGTCACACCCACGCGTTTCGGAAACTGCCGGGCGGCGATGGCCAACATGACCCAGTGCCAACCGGAGAAGAGCATCTCGATGCCGACGAACAGGCCGATCACCCAAAGCCCGGAGACGGGCCATTGTTGCCAGATCAGGATACCCAACGTGGCGGAGACCAGCCCGCTTGCGAAGACCCATCCCCAACCCTCGAATCGCTCGACCACGGAGGCCACGATCCGAAAGACGCCGCTGATCAGCAGGAAAGCGCCTACCATCAACGTGATCGCCAGGGCGGTAGCCGCCGGATTGGCCAGCATCATGAAGCCAATAACCGAGTACAGCACTCCTACCAACAGCTCCTGAAAAAAGCCTTTCCATTTGCGCGAGAAGAACGCGCCGACAATCTGCACGCCTCCGCCGAGCAGCAGGAGCGTCCCGAACGCGATCACGGTGGCCAGGGTGGCAATCAGCGACGAACCGATGGCCAAGGTTCCCAGCGCGATCAGGGCAATCCCTAGGGCTAAGAACCAGCCCCAGTTTTTCCGCAACACGTGCGCCTCTTCGACTTGCGGAGCCACGTCCTCCGGTTTGACTTTTGGCGGCTCCATAGTGGAAACATTACTCATCTCTCGAATCCCCCTCTACAAAAATACAGAATTGCCCCGCGGATATTCGGTGGCTCTTATCCCATTAGTCGCGCAAGGGATTCGCAAGTCAACAGCGCGCGGCGCAACGCGACTTCCACCAACCGGTTGCGCGATAATGGGCAGCTAAGGACACTGCTTCGCGGTAATGCCGGTTATGTCGTTTTTGTAGGGGGTGACTCCCGCAGAATGCTTCCCTGGGGGATTTTCCTAGCCACTGTGTCAGGGCAAGCCCTGACCTACGGAATTCCCGAACACCCTCGAATAATCGTGCGTCGAAAATCGCCATTTTTCAATGGAGACGCTTGGCGTGCCGTAAGCTACGCTTTATAACCGCGGCAAGTATCGTTAGATGCCAAGGTCGAGTCAACCGTCAAACCCGAGGAGCCCTACCATGCGATGTCGAAACTTGATTGTGATCGTCCTGACTTTTATCGTGGTCGGGGCAGCGATCCCGCCCGGCAGCGCCGTGGCGATCCAGCCCGACGCCCCGTTCATCGAGTCGGCCCAGAAGAATCGCCAGAAGTGGATTGCCGAAGACCAACAGATCAACGCCAAGCTGTCGGCGTTGCACCAGCGGTTCGGCAAGCGTCCCAACATCATCTACATCCTCACCGACGACATCGGCTGGGGTGAACTGGGTTGGCAAGGCGGCGGAAAGCACCGCGGAACGCCGACCCCGGCGCTGGACAAAATGGCGAAAGAGGGCATCCGCTTCTGGCACGCCTACGCCGAGCCCTCCTGCACGCCGACCCGCATCGCCATCAACACGGGCCGACACCCGGTCCGCACGGGTTTGCTAAGTGTCCTTTGGCCCGGGCAGACCGAAGGCCTCAGCCCCAATGAAGTCACGATCGCAGAGGTCCTGTCCGACTCGGGATACCACACGGCCATGTGGGGCAAGTGGCACATGGGCGACCAACCGGTCCATTGTCCGACCAACCAGGGCTACGACTACGCCTATTACGGGCTGTTCAACGGCGCGCCCGACGCCTGGCAGGACTCCTATGCCAACACCCAGTCGCCCGATCCGATGGCAGCCGCCTTCTTCGATTTCCCGGGTTACGATGAGTACGAGAAGCGTACGGGCATCGATCTGTCCGTGGCCGGATACGTGGGAGCAAAGGGTCAAGGCCGCAAGCCGATCGAGGGGCCCGCCGGCAAGCTCGGCTTCGGCCGCCAGGAAGCTTTCGAGAACGAGTCGAACAGGCAGATTTGCGGCTATATCAAGGAGAAGGCCAAGACCGACAAGCCGTTCTTCATCTATTGGGCCAGCTATGCCCTGCAGATGACCGGCTCCAAGGAGCATCAGAACGACCCCGGCGTGGACAAGGCCAATGCGCACGCGTCCATGATGGTATTGCACAATGAGCACGTACAAAAAGTGCTGGGCACGCTCGAAGAAGAGGGCATCGCCGGGAACACGCTGGTCGTGTGGATCAGCGACAACGGGCCAATGTATGCCTTCTACCCGACTTCCGGATACACCCTGTTGCGCGGCGCCAAAGGCGACATCACCGAAGGCGGCATACGCGTTCCGGCCATGGCCTATTGGCCGGGGATGATCAAGCCCGACCAGGACCCGTTGGACATGATTCACATCACCGACCTCTTCACGACGGCGGCGCGAATCGCCGGCGCCATGAACAAGATACCCAACGATCGCGTGACCGACGGCATCGACCAGACCGCTTTGTTGCTTCTCGGCGAAGGCCACGGACGTCGCCACTACATGATGCACTACAGCGCCGAGACGCTGGGGGCCATCCGCTACAAGAACTTCAAGGTCCACATCAAGCCGGGCCACGGCGGCTTGCCGGGAATGGATTTCTACAATATCAGGCGCGACCCGGGAGAGAAATACGGTGGGCTCTACCCGGGCCTGTTCGCGATCGCGCCCATCCAAAACTTCATCGGCGGCCACATGGCGCTGATCAAGAAGTTCCCCCACCGCGACCCGGCCGAGTCAAAAGCCCGCAAGTAACTGAGGCGTCTGCAAATTGGTCCCCTCTCCCTTTGGGAGAGGGGACCAACGGGTGTCTGGCCCCGTTCCGATTATACTCATTGTACGGAATCCACCGGCCAAGTTGAAAAGGTGCTAGCGGTCGTTCGGTCTGTTCCGAAAGAGACGAAGGCAGGGTTTGTAAGTGCCCAAACTTAACGGAGCCTTCGAGATGTTCAGCCGCTTTCACTGGACCTTCTGCTTGGTCCTTGTCTGGTCGATTTACCCCTCGCTCGCCTTGGCCCAGGGCTTGATCATGCCAGGTGCCGGGCCAGCCAATCGGGCGATGGCCGGGGCATCGACCGCTGCCCCGCTGGACGCCGCGGGGGCCGGCTATTGGAATCCGGCCGCCATTAGCGGGCTGCCCGGCAACGAGGTCTACTTCGGCGCCGAGTTGATCTATGCCGACACGCGGATGGATGTCGAACCGCTGCCCCCGTCCGGCAGAGTGTTCAGCCAGACGGGCGTGGCCGCCGCACCAACGATCGCCATGATCTATCATCAGGAGGATTCGCCGATCACCGCGGGCCTGGGTGTCTACGCCTTGGTAGGCGGCGCGGTCAATTTCCCCAGTCGGCAAGCCGGACCTCCGTTGTCGCCGGTCACCAACCAGTACGCCAGCGCATCCTGTTTGCAGATTGCTCCCATGATTTCCGTGCAACTGACCGACCGCTTGGCGGTGGGCGCCGGCCCCACGATCGACATCATGATGCTCTCCCTGGATCCGGCCTTCTTTGCCCCCAATGGCGACGGCACGTTTCCCTCGGCAACGCACGGGCGACCGTTTTGGGGT
Source organism: uncultured Planctomycetaceae bacterium (assembly GCA_964473065.1). Lineage (GTDB taxonomy): Bacteria > Planctomycetota > Planctomycetia > Pirellulales > Thermoguttaceae > CAYYOX01. Next base: position 3,915 of record CAYYOX010000071.1, read on the forward strand.
GGCGGATTCCAGGCCGGGGCTTACTACGAGCTGAACCCCTGCTGGTCCTTCGGGCTCTCCTACAAGAGCACGCAGTGGTTCGAAACATTTCGCTGGAACGCCCTCGACGAGAACGGTGCACCGAAGAACATCTCGCTCGACTTGACACTCCCTTGGATCATCTCCTGGGGGGCCGCCTATCATGGATTCGAGCGAACCACGATCGCGATGGATGTCCGTTATCTCGAGTACAGCAACACGAAAACGTTTGGCCAGCCGGTCATCGAGGGCGGAACCGGTTGGGAAAGCGTCTTCGCGGTGGCCATGGGCGTCGAGCGACAATTGGGCCAGCGGTGCAAGTTGCGGGCCGGCTACCTCTTCAACGAGAATCCGATCCCCGCACCGTTGACCCTATTCAACACCGAACTGCCGGCGATCAACCAGCACCAGATCTCGCTGGGCTTCTCGATGCAGATGACTTCCGCCATCTCCATGGATTTCGCCTGGATCCACGGGCTCGACAACTCGATCCGCGGCCCGATCCCGCCAAGCGAGATCCCAGGCGGGCAGAGTATCGTGCTGGAACAGTCGCTCGACTCCTGGGCCTTCGGTACGGGTGTGAAGTTCTAACGAACTTTCAAACCTCGGCGTGCCACTGCTTCGCAGAAGCAGTGCCGCTTGGGCTGCGGGGCGAGAACAATCCCCAGAACTCGAATCGATTCTTAGCACTCGTAAAGATATTACTTCCCGATTCCGGAGTTCCGTCATTTTGCCGCCAGTACGGCGATGAGACGTTTAGCCGTCGCCGGCACGGCGATGAGATTGGAGATCCGGCCCTCACCGCCGTACCGGCGGCGGCTAAACAAACGAATCACCGCCGTACCGGCGGCGGCTAAACGGATTCCGGAAGTAATCCCTTTACAAGTTCTTAGCGTTTGCTCGAGTTGGGTCGTTCCAGTTGACTGGCGACGCGGTTCGTCGCCGCGAGACTCTTTCGCAAGTAGCAGACCAGATCCAGTTGGCCTAAATCACTCAACGAAGTTCGACCAGTGTCGCGGGCCGGATGTCGCTTGGCGAGGTTTTCGTTCTTTCGGCAGAAAAACCACGGAATCTTGTTTTCGCTCGATCTATCGCCGGCGTAACCGCGTACTCCGGATTCGTGGTCGCCGTAGATCACAAGCGTCGTATCGTCTGGCAGGGCGTGGTAATACTGCTTTAGGGCCCGGTCGACATAACGCATGCTGTTCAGATAGGCCTGGGCGAGGTTCGCGGGTTTCGCAAACAGTTCGATCTTATCCTTCGGCAAGTTGTCAAAAGGACCGTGCGACGTAATGGTAATGACGAAATGGAACGTCGGCCGCTGCGCTTCGTTGAGCAACTTCGCAGAGAACCGCAAGACATCGTCGTCCTCACCAACCCGGACTCCGAGCGGCTCCATTTCTTCGGAAAAATACAATTTAGAAAAGCCCATCTTCTCATACGCACTACGGCGGTGGAAAAATGAGCCCGTATTGCCATGCAGCGCGACGGTCGTATAACCCCGCTCTTTCGCCAACCATGGCAAGGCGGAGTTGTAGGGAAAACCGTGCACTTTAAACGGCATGATTCGGCCGTTTGGCGTGGAGCTTGTGAGCAGCGAAAAGTCTGCCTCCGCTGAGCCTGTGCTATGAAACGGCTTGACCTTGAATACGACGGCCTGTTGTTTCATTTGGCTCAGAAACGGCATGACCGGCTTGCCGTCGAGTTCCGCGTCAAGGACGTTGAAATCGAGGCTTTCGACCTGAACTACGGCCAGATGTTGCCCGATATCGAGCAGCGGTTCGTGGACCGAAAGCTTGTCACTGCGGATTTCCGCCTTGGCCAGGGCCTCCTTCAAGATGAATTCGCGGTCGTAGAACAGTAACTCCGCACACCAGGCCACCGTGTAGCCATAGATATATTCCGGGCTGCCCGTTCTGATGCCGTGGATTGGTTTGTGAATCGTGAGTCCAACGGCCATCGCGACATAGACACACGCAGCCACCGCTGCCCATTTACGCCGCCGCGCGAAAGACACCGAATGGCGCTGAACTACTTCCCACAATCCCACTTTGACAATCAGTGCAACAAGCAGCAAGGCAACCGTCGGCCAACGAAGAAGCGTGACGCCGTAGTTCGCAACACAGAGTCCTTCTCGCCACTGGTGGGAAATGACAAACCAGGACAATGGCGATCCGAAGTAATTGGCGTATGACACAAGCACGGCCGACCAAACCGCACCGAAGATGAAAATACTGTAAACGAAAGCCCTGTGAATGAAAGCACTATAAAGCCACTCCCGGCGGAGAACGCATAGAAGTAGAGTGCAGCCGGCTAAGTTAAAAACCATCCGGCGCGCGGCGTCCTTGGCAATGTCCGGACCGTGCATCGACCAACTCGGAAGGGTCGTCGTCTGTTGGATGAAAAGCAGTTCGAACGACCAGACCAGTATAAGGACGACGAGAAGAATCAACGGATATCGCTCGCGAGAAGCCTTGATGTCGTTTCGTTTCATTGGCGAGACTCTTGCAGCGACAGGGCGGCAAAAAGCAGGGCTTCCCGGCTTAGCCGCTCATGAGGGGGCCCTCGCGGCAACCAGACCCGTCTCCATGCCCTGCATTGATGGCGAGATCAGCGCGCGTCCGATCGCTTTATCGGTCACAACGACGAAATAATCTAGGATTCTTCCCCACAAGAAGGGTCGGTTTAGCCAGGCGAGGTAAGAATTCCCCCGAAAAGCCATTTTTTTGTCCGCTGGAGGGTCGCTACACTCCGCCAGCCCGCCCTGATACAATGCTGTGCCTTGGCTGTAGCGAAGGAAGTAATTCGCGAAACGCAGATTCAATCTCCCCCCTCGCCCTACCGAAGAGGGGCCGGTGGGGGGTATCGAATGGACACGCAGGCAAGAAAAGACGTTCCTCGGTGAATCACCCTAACCCTCTCCCAAAGGGAGAAGGGACCAGTTTGCAAACGTTCCGTGTTAAGTTAACAATCGGCGGACAAAGCCTGCCATACTTATATGTTGAGTCTCAAGGAGATGTAGATGTCGATCATTCGAGTGAAGAACTACGTTGGCGGGAAATGGATCGAGCCAGAGAATACCGGTTACCTGCCCGTCGAGAATCCCAGCACCACGGAAGTCATCGGCGAGGTTCCGCTGTCCACCACCGAGGAGACAAACCGAGCGATCGAGGTGGCGGCCGAAGCTTTTGCTACCTGGCGACACGTTCCCGTCGCGCGACGCGTGCAGCCGATCTACCAATTGGTCAAGTTGATCCGCGAGAACGAAGAGCCGCTTGCCCGAATGATCACCGAAGAGATGGGCAAATCGTTGCCCGACGCCCGGGCGGAAATCAAACGCGTCTTCGAAAACTGCGAGGTCGCGTGCGGAATGCCCGTCTTGCAGCAGGGGGATAAGCTGATCGGCGGTTCGTTCGACATCGACGGCGAGGTCATCCATCTGCCCTTGGGTGTGTTTGCCATGATCGCCCCGTTCAATTTCCCGGGCATGGTTCCTTTCTGGTTCCTGCCGTACGCCATTGCCACTGGCAACACGTACGTAGTGAAGGCTTCGAAGCAAGTGCCGTTGACGATGCAACGCATCACGGAGCTGATCGATCAAACGGACCTTCCGCCGGGCATCTTCAATCTGGTCAACGGCGACAAGACGGTGGCCAACGCCTTTATGGAACACCCTGCGGTACGCGGCGTCTCGCTGGTCGGGTCCACGCGAACGTGCAAGCTCGTGGCCGAGAAATGTGCCAAGGCCAACAAGCGATTCCAAGCCATGGGCGCGGCCAAGAACCACCTGATCGCGATGCCCGACGCGAAGCTGGACGACATGATCCGCAATATGATCAGCTCGTGCTACGGTTGTGCCGGCCAGCGTTGCATGGCCTCCTCGGCCATCGTAGCCGTCGGCGATCAGACCTACGAGAAAGTCTGCAAGGAGTTCGTCAAGGCGTCGAAGGAAGTCATCATGGCCAACCCGTTGGACCCGAAAGTGGCCGACGAGTCGATGGTTATGGGGCCGGTTATTTCCGCCAAGGCCAAGGCCTCCATCCTGGATATGATCGAGACCGGCGTGAAGGAAGGCGCCACGCTCGCCCTGGACGGACGCGGTCTCGAGGCGCCCGGCTGCGAAAAGGGCCACTTCGTTGGGCCGACCGTCTTCACCGACGTCAAGCCGGGCATGGAAATCCATAATACCGAGATCTTCGGGCCGGTGGTCATCATTCTCAAGGCCGACACGCTCGACGAAGCGATCAAAATCATCAACGACCATCAGTACGGCAACGGCGCCTCGATCTACACGCAGAACGGCTACTACGCCCGAAAGTTCAAGCTGGAAGTCGAGTGCGGCATGATCGGCATCAACGTCGGCATCCCCGCCCCGGTCGCCTACTTGCCGTTCGGCGGAATGAAGGAGTCGCAATACGCCGACATCAAGGCCCAAGGCAAAGCAGTAGTCGACTTCTTCACCGAAAACAAGATCATCACCGAACGCTACTGGGCGGAAGAGTAGTATAAAGCCGCGACCGTTGGTCGCGCCTCACACAACGACCGTTGGTCGCGACCGAATACTGTCTAACGCGGCGTTTCCCCACCGTTGTTCGCGACCACCGGTCGCGGCTTTATATGGGGCGCGACCATCGGTCGCGGCTTTATAGATCACAACAGTAACCTGATCGCCACGAATCCGCCTACCAGTAGCAGGAAGAACAGGAAGGTGATGATCCCGAAATACTTGTCCAACAATTCCTTGACGCTGGGGCCAAAATAGAAAATGCACGCGGCCACGGCGAGAAACCGGGCGAACCGGCCGAAGAATGACGCTGCCAGCAACACGACCAACGAAATGTTGAAGATTCCGGCAGAAATCGTGAACACCTTGAAGGGAATTGGCGTGAACGCGGCGCCCAGAATGGCCAGGAACGCGTTGTCGCTGTAAAGGTTGCCGACGTAATCGATGTTTTCCTGCGAGCAGCCGGGAACGTACTGGATGAAGAATCCGCCCACACTCACCCACAGACCGAAGCCGATAATCCATCCCAGCACGGCGCCTGCCACCGAACCCAATCCGCTGATCAGCGCATAGAAAAAGGATCGGCGTGGTTTGGAAACCGACAACGCAATTTGCAGCACGTCCGGCGGGATCGGAAAAAACGAACTCTCGGCAAACGAGAGCAGAAACAGGGCCGGCGTGCCGTAGGGCGTCTCGGCCCAGTGAAGCACCCATAGGTAAAGAGATTTCAACAACCCGCGCCGCGAAGCTTTCTCGGCCGAGGGCGTTTCTGGGGAAGCGTCTGGCATAAGTATTTCCTGTGGATGCTTTGTTGGCCATGGTCCGAACCAGTGGCTGGGCATTCTAGTGGCCCGCTGAGGGTCTCGGAAGCACAATCCGAGGAATCTGGCCAAAAAAAATCTCCCGTAACCCAAGATTAAAGTCGCCATTTCGGTCCAAAAATGCCCCATCGGCGCCGATCCGCGTGGTATTCCACATCATTGATGCGACAGGGTGTCCGCATCGTATCGCCAGTAAATACCCTACCCCAACTGGGTTTTGCATACACCGCAGCCCCCCTGCGTTGCCTGGTGTGACGACTTCGCGGGCATTCCACTTACCACCGCCGCCGAATCTGCCCGATCGCCCTTTAATACGCAACCATCTCACGTTACGCATATTAAACGCCAGATTGGTCGTCTCCTTTTGAGAGCCGGGGGTCACCGTGTTTTCCCCGTTTTCCCGGTAGACTGTCCTTCTCCCAGGTTGACGGGAGATTTCGGCAGCGATAGAATGTTTAGTCGAGATAAAGGATTAAGATTGTTCGGTATGAGGATTTCAACGAGTTGCGATTGTTGCGAGTCGGCGTCCGGAGGAGTAGCAGATGCGCATCGATCGTGCGGTTGACCACATAACGATACAAGCGCCCGCGAAACTGAACTTATTCTTTGAGGTGCTAGGAAAGCGTAGCGACGGGTACCATGAGATCGAGACACTCATGTGCCCGATCGATTTATACGATACCTTGTCATTCCGTAAGGAGCCAAACGAACAACTTAAGTTACAGTGCGAAAGCGTTCCGGAGTTAGGCGGGCCCGACCGGACGGATTCCGACCGGACGGATCCCCTTGAGGCTGGGAAGTTTTCGTTGCCTTCCAATCAAGACAACCTTGTACTGCAAGCGGTCGAGCGACTTCGGCGTGACGCATCAGTTACGTCGGGCGCGACATTGCGGCTGGTCAAGCGGATCCCGATTGCTGCCGGGTTAGGCGGTGGATCGAGTGATGCGGCGGCCGCATTGAGAGCCGCCAACGAGGTTTGGCGATTGGACCGACCGCCGTAGGCATTGTCGGAAACGGCAGCCCGATGGGGAAGCGACGTACCTTTGTTCCTGGCCGAGGGACCGGCGATTTGTCGAGGGCGGGGTTAGATAATCGAACCGCTCGACGACGCCGGGCCGTTGCACTTCGTGTTGGTGCGACCGCCGGTCGGACTTTCGACGGCCGACGTTTACGGCGTTTGTCGTCCGAGTGCCCGCCCGCGAAGGGTTGATTCGCTGCTGGACGCTTTCCGAAAAGGTGATATTGCGGCGGTGGGACGGTTGCTGTTTAACCGATTGCAACCGGCCGCCGAGAGTTTATCGCCCTGGATTACCCGGTTAAGTCGAGAGTTTTCCGAGTTGGGTTTTCTGGGGCATGGGATGAGCGGGAGTGGGTCTTCCTATTTTGGACTTTGCCGTCACGCGAAGGAGGCAAGACACCTCGCGAGACGTTTGCGAGCACGAGGCGCTGGTAGCGCCTATGCCGTGCGAAGTTGTCGTTGAGTTGCCCGTACTACGTAAGGAGAACGACCGTGGAAATCACCGAGGTTCGCGTCAAGCTCATGGACGAGCCGGGAGAGCGACTGCAGGCGTTCTGTTCAATCACCTTCGACGATGCCTTCGTCGTGCGTGACTTGAAGATCATTGAAGGGACCACCGGGCCTTTCGTGGCGATGCCAAGTCGCAAGTTAACCGCCCATTGTCCGCAGTGTGGCTGCAAGAATCATCTTCGCGCAGCGCATTGCAACCAATGTGGCAACCGGTTGAAGGAGCAGTTGGCCGCCAAGGACGACGAAGGTCGCGCCAAGCTCTACGCCGACATTGCGCATCCGATCAACTCCACCTGTCGGGAGATGATCCAAGCGCGTGTGATCGAAGCGTTTAAGGAGGAAAGAGATCAGGCACAGCAGCCCGGCTACGCACCCTCCTACGACGATTTCGATCATGCCGAGCCGGCCGCGAAGCCGCCTTCGCCGAGCATCTCTCAGCCGCCGACGGTTGAGCCGACGCAGGTTCAGGGTGCGGAGAAGCCGCGCGGGCCACACAAGACGCCCGAGCAGCAGCCCGCAACCAAACATTCGGCCGAGCAAGGGTTCGGAGCCGGAATACTCGAGTAAGACGCGAGTAACCGATTGAAACAGGGTGTGTCATTGCTTCGCGTAAGCAATGTCGGGTGGCGCATTGCTTATGCAGAACGGTGGTGTCGCTTCGTTCCTACGCAGAGCGCGGGAACGAGGTTGCGATCAGGCTAGCGGCTTAACTCTTCTTCGGCTTGGGATCCCACGGCCAGGGCTTGGCCTTAGCGCGTCGGGCCCAACTCTCCCATGCTTGGGACATCGACTTGATCCGCTTGGGATGCGTCTTGGCTAGATTGTGCATTTCGGTTCGGTCGGCGGCCATGTCGTACAACTCCCACGGACCGACGGCCCCCTTGGCAACCAGCTTCCACTTGCCCCCGCGCACGGCCCGGTTGCCTTCGTGTTCCCAGAAAATGGGCGTCGGACGGTTCAGGTCCCGGCCTTGAAATGCGGTCGCCAGACTCACGCCCTCGCGCGGCGGGATGTCATGGTTGGCATGGCGCGTGGGATACTCGGCGCCGGCCGCATCGACACACGTGGCCATCAGATCGATCAGATGAGCCGGCTGATGCTCCAATTCGCCCCGGCGCTGAAACCCCTTGGGCCAATGCGCCACCAGCGGAGTGGAAATGCCCCCTTCGTGCACCCAATGCTTGTACTCGCGAAAGGGCGTATTCGACACGTTGGCCCAGGCCCTTCCGTACCCGAGGTAGGTGTCGTCCGGGCCGGCCATCACGCCGGGCCCGCCGAGCACGGGTCGCCCGTCGCGGGTTTGCATCGGCGGCCAGATGTTCGGCTGCAATTGGTCGAGCCCCATCGCATTCAGATCGCTCAGATGCCACTTCGGATTGTCGCCGCGACCCATGCCCTCGGCACAACCGCCGTTGTCTTGCAGGAACATGATCAGCGTGTTGTCGAGTTGCCCCTGCGCTCTTAAAGCCTCGACGATCCGCCCGATCCCTTGGTCCATGTTGTCGATCATGGCCGCGTAGACTTCCATCAAGCGGGCTTCCCACGCCTTGGGCTCGAACTTCTCCCAATTGCCGGCCTGCGGGCTGAGTTGCCAGCTTGGATCGGTCATGCCCAGTTCCTTGAGCCGGGCGAATCGCTCGGCGCGAATGGACCCGTAGCCCTTATCGTATCGGCCTTTATACTTGGCGATGTCCGCGGGCAAGGCGTGCATGGGCCAGTGCGCGGCCGTGTAGGCTACGTACATGAAAAACGGCTTGTCGGCCGTCTCGCGATAGTGCTCGCCGATAAACTTCACCGCATTGTCGCTGATCGCGTCGGTATAGTAATAGGTCGACGGCTGGTACTCGGGATCGTTGACCGGCGTGATGTACGTGTTGCCGCGACAAAGCGTGGTCGGGTCGTAGAAGCTGCCGGCCCCGGTGATAGTTCCATAGAACTTCTCGAAACCGCGTTGCAAGGGCCAGGCGTCGTTGGGGCCCTTGGGTGCTACGTGACGCGTCACGTGCCATTTGCCGGCCATGTAAGTGCGATAGCCGGCAGGTTTCAATACCTCGGCAATGGTGACGGCGTTGCGGCTTAGATTGCCCGGATACCCTTCGAGCCCCGCGTCGTAGGTCATGTGTCCCATGCCGGCCTGATGAGGATACAGCCCGGTCAGCAGGCAGGCGCGCGTCGGGCAGCATCGGGCCGTGTTGTAGAACTGCGTAAACCGCAAACCGCCGGCCGCCAGTCGATCGAGGTTGGGTGTGCGGATCTCGCTCCCGTAGCAGCCGATGTCCGAAAACCCCATGTCATCGGACATAATCACCACGATATTCGGCCGCTGCCGCTCGGCTGCGAGCGATTGTCCGACACTCAACAGGCCCGCGGCAAGAACAAGGCAGAGTGCGAGTCCGCGAGAGAGGAAGGTTCCTTGTCTACGAGGGATCGATCTTTGTGTCATCTTAACTCTCCTGAAAAAACCTAAGTGGGATCCCGTGATTGTGGGAGCTTCTTGTTTAGCCACCATTATGACAACTCGACGTGCGAATTCCCAGCCACCGGGCCGCCGCAGTCGGCCCGATACCCGGAAAGCACTGGCACCCCCCGACGATTCATGGATTTGACTTAGGAGGGGCCGTCCGTTAAACTGAGCGTGTCGACAAAAGCCGTGAATACCTTCTTTACTGACAAGGAGTAACCGATGCGAAACGTGACCTTATTCTGTTCACTCGGGTTGATGGCCGCAATTGCAACCCTAGCCCCATTCAGTACGACTCGGGCTGATGAAATACCGAAGAATCTGGCCCCGGCGGCCAAGGTCTCGGCGAGCAGTCAGTTCGACGACTCCTATCGGCCGGAAATGGCCATCAGCGGGGTCATTCCTTCCGAGTTTCAACAGGACGGCGACTGGGCCGTCCGGGCAACCGATAAGGGACAGTTCACGCTCAAGTGGGATCAGCCGGTCGAAGCGACGCAGATCGTCTACTACGCCCGGGTGACCAGCCCGTTGGTGGAATGCTTCAAGGACTACGCGATCTATCTCAACGACGAGAAGCAGCCGGCGGTTCGCGGTACGCTCGAGCATCGTCGCGGACCGCAGTTGATCGGCTTCCCGAAACAGCAGGTCACCACGATTCGCATCGAGTTTCTTTCCGTGCATCCGACTTCACCCAACCCGGGTGCGGCGGAGATCGCCGTGTACGGCTTGCCGTTGACCAAGAAGCATTTAGCCGAGATGCGGATCCCGCCGGAAGAGAAGACACCCGCGGCTCGGGCGCTTCGCCAGGAATTGCTCGACGGCAAGCTCGGGTTCAAGGACATCCTGCTGGTGAAACGCAAGCCGCTGAATATCTCGCACGTCTATGTCTACCACGTCGAAGGCTACCGGCCCGGCGGCGGGCTTTATGTCTTCTCGCCCAATGATGAGGGCGGCAAGCTGAAGTGTATCTTCGATGTGGGCGAAGGCATGATCACTTCGGCCGACCTGTCGTACGACGGCAAGGAAGTGATCTTCGCCATGCGACGCGGCGGACATATCGCCTCGAACCCGGCGGCCCACATCGAAGATATCTCCTGCTATGTCGACCAAAAGAGCAATTACCAGATCTTTAAGATCAACATCGACGGCAGCGGCCTGACGCCACTGACCGACAGCCCTTACAACAACCTCGATCCGTGCTGGTTGGCCGACGGCGGCATCGCCTTCATTTCCGACCGCAAGCCGGCCTATGCCTATTGCTACATGGTCACCTCGCCCGTCTTGTATCGCATGCAGAGCGACGGCTCGAAGCAGAAACGTCTCTCGGCCAACTACCTGATGGACTTCACCCCCTCGGCGTTGGAAGACGGGCGGATCATCTACACGCGTTGGGAATATGTCGATCGGGCCGCCTGTCCGATCCAGAGTCTCTGGGCGATCAACCCCGACGGGACCGCCTTGGCCAGCTACTATGGCAACCGGGTAATCTCGCCCGGTACGTTCATGGATGCGCAGTCGATCCCCGGCACGGGCCAGGTAATTGCGACCGCCACGAACCATAACGGCTCCTGCCGCGGCGGGATCGTGGCCATCGATCCGTCCAAGGGCTCCAACGCACCCGAGGCCGTCCGTAACCTCACGCCGGAGATCGATATCTACCGATCCGTCGGCGTCTACGGCAACGGGTTGAACGGCCCTTACGAAAAGCCTTGCCCGATCGGCGGTGAGCGATATCTCGTCTCCAAAGGCGGCACGATCCAACTCCGCGACTTCGATGCCAATGCCGTCTCGCTGATCTCCCCGGACGCCGGGATGGGATACTACTGCCCGATGCCGATCCGCCCAACAAAACGCCCGCCCGTGGTGACCGGGACCATCATGGACCGAACGGCCGTATTGCCGGAAGACGGCAGCGTCTCCGGTGCGTGGGCGACCGTCTTCATGCAGGACGTCTACAACGGGCTCGAACCGCACGTCAAACGCGGCGAAATCAAGCAGATCGCGGTCGTGCAGGAAATCGAAAAGAGCACCCACACGCCGCAGAACAATCTGCGGCTCGATGGGCCCGGGATGCGGAACATCGCCGTGTTCGGGTTTCAGTTCCCGCTGGTCTCATGCGGCGCCACGTATGCCCCGAAGAAGCTTTGGGGGTTCGCCGACGTGGCCGAAGACGGCAGTGCCACGTTCCATGTCCCGTCGGAAGTGCCCATCTATTTCCTAGCGCTGGACGGCGAAGGACGTGCACTGCAACGGATGCGATCGTTCACGCACCTCATGCCGGGCGAAGTGCAGGGGTGCGTCGGATGCCATTCCGACCGAAACTCCGTCACCTCGCACGGCCAAACGCAACTTGCCATCCGCGGCGACATCCAGAAATTGCAAAAGCCGGCATGGGGCGTCAAAGGGTTCAGCTACCAAGAGGTCGTCCAGGGCGTAATGGACCGCAACTGCATCGAGTGCCACAACGAACGCGAGCAGCCCGGCAATGTGGACCTGACCGGCGACATGACCGATTTCTTCAACGTCTCGTACGACATCCTCTGCCGCACCGCAACGCAAGGCGAGTGGAACTGGATCAATCACGGCAGCCCGCTGGGCGCCGAATACGACAAGGTCCGCGGCATGAGCCCTTACACCGAATGGATTTGGACGATCAACGGGGCAGGGCACAACACGTTGGAAATCACGCCGCGTCGCTGGGGTAGCCCGGCCAGCTTGGTGGCCGAGATCATCCGCAGCGGCCATCCCGACGAAGACGGCAAGCCGCGCGTCAATGTGCCGGACGAGGACCGGCGGCGAGTCTACCTCTGGCTCGACCTGAACGTCCCCTACTACGGCACCTCGTCGTCGAACCACAAGGCGCGGCTAGGCAGTCGGCGGATGCTGCCGCTTCAGCTCGACGCAACGCTCAGCGAAGTGGCCTC
>CAYYOX010000072.1:0-16037 GCA_964473065.1 uncultured Planctomycetaceae bacterium
ACGATGTCCAAGGATCCGCCGCTGATGGTGTAGGTTCCGGTGCCGCCGAGGTCGCCGATATACACGTTGACGGCCACGCCTACGGCGCCGTCGTCCTGCGTGATCGTGCCAGTCTGGCCGACGCCGGCGCCAAGAGCAATGATGTCGCTGACGGCCAGATCCGCACCGGTGGTAACGATCAAATCGCCCGGATCAAGGGCTGTGCCGAAGAGGTTGATCGTCGTGATGGACGTTGCGGCGTCGACGGTCACCGACCCGCTGCCGATGTCGGCCGTGTCTGCGGCCGCCGGAATCGCACCGTTCCAGCCCAAGGCCGAAATGTCGGTCCAGTTCAGATCACCACCGCCCCACGGCATAACAACCGCCGCGGCGGGCGTCGGGGCCAGTAGGACAGCCAGTCCCAGAATCATCAGGCAAACAGTGCTAAGGCGTCTAATCGTTCGAACCTCCCAGAAAAAGAGTAGTCAGACGGACCATGGGCACGATAGGCAACGGAACCGTCACGGACAAATGGTTAACGAAAACAAACCGAAAGTGTGCCGCGAACGCGGCGTATATGCCTCAAACTGTTCCAATCGAACGCCAAAGAAAAGAGCGCGGTCCACTTCCGCGGCGGCAATCCTCTCCGGACTTCACGACTATTAGGATACCACAAATCGTAGAAATTGCAACGATTGCGAGGATTTTTTCGGTTTTGCGCAGTCCTGTGGGCCACGTGAGTCAACTCCCGAGAGTGGTATATCAGTGAGATTCGCGGTCGTTTTAGGCACATGACCGCCGTGGAATCAGACAGCTATATACGGAAGGTGCGAGGCAAAAGGCGCCTGTCACCTTTTTCCGGATCACCGGCTGTCCGGCAAGGGCGTCCCCTGGTCGTCGGCCGCCGGATTGTTCAGAATGACGAGCAAACCCCTCTGGTCGGTAACACTTTCCTTTCTCGAAGGAGTGCGTGATGCGAAAAGCGAACCTGTCCCCGTCGGCCGTTTTGATCAAGTGGATGGTCCTGTTGAGCATCGGTTCGGTGCTGTTGTGCGGCTGTGGGCCCGCGGCGAATGATCCGGCAGCGGGCCTGAAGACGCCGACGATCGCCGTGAACTTACCCATCGAGCATAATACGCCCGACGGGATGGCGGTCGACTCGCAGAATAACATCATCCTGAGTTGCCCCAACTTCAACGACCTGTCGCATCCGGTCTGGATGATGAAGATCACGCCCGACGATAAGCTCGAACCATATTTCGAGTTGCCTGTAAATCCCGAGACCGATCTCATCTGTCCGCTGGGGATCGCCTTCGGCTCGGATGGGAACCTCTACATCGCCGACTGCCAGGCCTTTGGCGGTGCCGAGGGCTATGCGTCGCGGCTGTTGAAGCTCACGCTCGAAGACGGCAAGCCGGTCCGTTGCGAAGCGGTGGTCAACGGGTTCGCCATGTCGAACGGCGTGGCCGCCTACGGTGACCAGATCTACGTCACCGAGACGAAACTCGACCCCGACCCGGGCGAAGGACCCATCGAGAGCGGCGTCTACCGTTTCGCCCTTGCCGAGCTCGACCCGGCCAATCCGATCACGCTCGAGCAGAACGGCGCCGACCCGCATCTGATTGTGAAGCTCACGACCGACAATCCGGACTGGCAGATCGGCGCCAACGGCGTGGGGTTCGGCGCAGATGGCACGATGTACGTCTGCAACTTCGGCAACGCGCAGCTAGTGGCCGTCACCTTCGACGCCGACGGCAAGCCCACGCAAAAGATCGTCGCGGAAGGCGGCCCGATCAAGAGCACCGACGGCTTGAAGGTCGACCCCGAGTCGGGCCTGATCTACATCGCCGACTTCCTCGGCAACGCGGTGCACGCGGTCGACCCGGCCACGGGCAAGGTGACCGTCATCGCCCAAAACGGCCCCACCGACGGCGCCGACGGGCTGCTGGACAAGTGCTCGGAAGTTTGTCTCCGCGACAACAAGATCTACGTCTCCAACATCGACATCGACGAGCTCGACGGCAACAAGTTCGACAAGCCGTACACGATCTCGGTAATCGAACTCGACGCGGAGTGAATAACTACTGCGACGCTACGCTCGAAGCTGGAATCCTCGCTGGGCAGCTTGCGTTTGACCGGCGAGGGCCGTATGCTGATCTTGGATCCCGGCCGCCCTGATCATTTTCCAGGAGGTGCTTCTGTGAATACTGTTGAAACAAAGGTCCTTGCGATTCTTGTGCTGATCGGAGGATTGACCGCGACGCGGGCGGACGAGTTTATCTGGATCGAGGGCGAAAGCTCGACGAACCATTCGATGCAACGGCAGGGCTGGTATGACCGCGTGACCAAGGAAAGCCTCTCGGGCAATGACTGGTTGTCCCACTTTGCCGAGGGAACGCCGCCCGAGGCCGCCTATCGCTTTGCTGTATCGGAAGCGGGCGAGTACTTCTTCTGGATCCGCGCCAACTCGGTGGCCGGTCCTCGGCTGTCCTATCGGCTCGGCGACGGGCCTTGGGTTGAGGTGGATCTGGGCCATGCGGTGGAAAACCTGAACATCGCGGCCGATGGCAAGCCGGATCTGCGATTCATCTCCTGGAACCGGGCCGGCAAGGTCAAGCTCCGCAAGGGGTCGCAAACCGTCCGGTTTCGATTCCATAGCGACAACAATAACCACGGCGCCCTGGACTGCTTCGTGTTCACCAAGGCGCCGTTCGTGCCGCGCGGTGCTTTGAAGCCCGGCGAAAAGTCGGGCAAGGCCAATCCGGGCTATTTCTCCTGGGAACCCGACGCGGATCAGTTCACGGCGGATGCGGTGATCGATTTGAGCCATCTCAATGAAGACGTGGCCGGGCAGGACGGCTATGTGCGGGCCGAGGGGAATGATTTTCTGCTGGCCGACGGCCGGAAGGTTAAGTTCTGGGGCGCCAACCTCGGGCCGGGGATCTGGACGTTGGACCACGAGTCGCACATCTATTTGGCAAAGAATCTGGCCAAGCACGGTGTGAACCTGGCGCGGCTGCATGGCGGGATCTACGGCGCCCGCGATCCTAAGGTCAACCGGAAACGCCTGGATAGCCTGCAGCACATGGTTTGGGCCCTGAAGCAGGAAGGCATCTACGTGAAGCTGAGTTTCTACTTCCCGCTCTGGTTCTTCCTCGACGCCGATCAGCGACCCTTCATGCTGCTGTATTTCGACAAGCAGATGCAGGAGATCTATTTCCAGTGGGCCGACGGGCTGCTGAACACCGAGAACCCCTACACGGCAACGCCGCTGGGTAAGGATCCCGCCGTGGCGATGGTGGAAGTGATCAACGAAGACAGCCACTTCTTCTGGACTTTCGACAAAAAGAGAATGCCGGCCCGGCGATGGAAGAACTTCACGAAGCTCTACGGCGATTGGCTCAACGATAAGTACGGTTCGCTCGACAAAGCGGTCGAGGCATGGGGTGATGTGCGCGAGCCGGGAGACAATCCGGACGCCGGACGCATGGAGCTTTACGGCGCCTGGCAGATGACCACCGACGGTGTGAAAGCCAACGCGCGCAAGCGAAAGCGTATTGGCGATCAGGTTCAGTTTCTTACGGAGAACATGCGAGACTTCTATGGGCAGGCCGTCGACTTCTTCCGCAATAAGTGCAACTACCGGGGGCTGGTCTCATGCAGCAACTGGCATACGGCCGACGCCCGAATGCTCGACGCGTTGGAACGCTATTGCTACACGGCCGGCGACGTGATCGACCACCACGGCTACTACGACCATCAGCATCAAGGCGAGGGCGCCTCCTGGTCGGTACGGCCCGGGAATACGTTTCGCAGCCAGTCGGCCCTGCATCTGCGCGACGCGAACCCGCTGCCGTACGTCGAGACCGACGGTTATCCGCACATCACCTCCGAGATCGGCTGGCCGATGCCCAACATGTATCGGGCCGAGAGTGCGTTCCTGACGGCCGCCTACGGATCGCTGCAAGGGCTGGACGGCGTGATTCATTTTGCGGTCGGTAGCACGAGCTGGGATCAGAGCGTCCACAAATTCGTGTTGAACAATCCGGTCGCGCTGGGCAGCTACTTTGCCACCGCGTTGGCCTATCGGGGCGAGTACATCCGCGAGGCGCCGGCGGTCGTGACGGATCACCTCAAACTCGAAGATCTCTACGCGATGAAAGGCACCAACGTCCACGTGGGGGCCGCATTGGACCAGTTGCGCGCGGCGCAGGTTTCCGCGCCCGAAAAGAAAAAGGGCCCCATCGACGCCATCGATCCGATGGCCTTCTACGTTGGCCGCGTGGTGCGTAGCTTTGATGGCAAGCCGGAAGACTCGAACGTGATCAACCTTCGCAAGTACATCGATCGCGATGCCAAGACGATCCGGAGCATCACCGGAGAACTGGCCTGGGACTACGGCACGGGCGTGGCCACGCTCAGCGCGCCCAAAGTCCAAGGCGCCGCCGGCTTCCTCGGCCGGCAGGGACCTGTCGTCTTGGATCATCTTCGCATCGACATGAAAAACGACTACGGCACGGTCCTGGTCGTGGCCATGGACGATCGGCCGCTGGCCGAGTCGAGGAAGATCCTTGTTCAGTGCATGACGGTCGATCAGTTCAACGGCTGGCGTTCGTCCGAGCCCGGCGGCATGGGCGGCACGATCCAGAGCGTCGGCGCGGCGCCCTGGGGCGTTCAGAAATTCGACGTGTCGGTCACGCTGAAGCTAAAAGGCCCCAAGCCGACCAAGGTGATCGCTTGCGACGAGAATGGATACGCCACCGACAAGACCGTGAGAACCAGCGGCCCGGCGAAGCGGTTCACCGTGAACATCGACCCGACGACCGCGTACACCGTCATCGAACGTTGAGCCGAGTGTCTCGGTCCATCTGGATTGACCCATGGGGGGCTTGGCGGCCTGTTGTTGCAGTTTTGCGAAAGGGTGTTTCGTGGTAGAATTGGACACAGCGTCACGTCCGTGGTAAAAGAGTATTGGTGACGCGTCCCACCCGCAAAACGTAAACATTCGCCAAACCCGTTCGTAGTGCCCCGATTCATCGGGCTGTGTACCGAAATCCCGTGAAAGACCGCACGAATGCGGTCACTACCAGCAGCCTTTGACGGATTGGGTGAATGCTTACCGCAGGATAGGCGTAAACCATTGGTGCCAAAGAGGTTAGCGCTATGGCTCTGAACAACCTTATCGGGAAGGTCCCGTGAACACTTACAAAACGGAGATAAACGCGATGAGAAACGTGGGCATTCTATTGATCGCTGTTTTCGTGGCGGCCATGTTGGCCCGGACTGCCGACGCCGAGATCATTACTCCGGCCGCGGCCGTGGCAAGCACGGAGTATCTTACTTTGGTCGGGTCGCGGAATCTGATTGACCCTGCTCGTCTGAACTCTTCCAACCAACACATTCCCAAGACGTGGGGAGGCAATTGGCTTTCCGGCGACCAGTGGAATACCGAGGACCATTGGGTCTATATCGACCTGGGTGCTCCGTGCGAACTGGACGAGTTGCGCATCTGGAACTATCACGAAGACGCCGGGCCGCGAATCCCGGAACTTCTCGGACGCGGTGTGAAGGCATGCTCGATCTGGGTTGCTCCGCAAGGGGCCGCGCTGCCGACGGCCGGTCAAGTCGCCGATGAATTCACCACGGCTAAGGGTTGGACGCAGGTTTGGACGGGCGAACTTAACCCGGGTCCGTCAACGATCGCCCCGGTGCCGCCGATTGGCCCGACCAACGTGTTCGAGCTGGCCGGTCAAACTGGCATCCGATACATTGCGATCGACATCGACAGTCGTTGGGGGCCATGTGCGTTCACAACCCGCTCGGCCGGGCTTTCCCATATCCAGGTAACCGGCAGAAGTACGATCGCTACTGATCCGACGCCACGCAACGCGCAGCGAGCCGTTGCGATCGACAAGGTGCTCTGTTGGACGCCGCCCGGCACGTACGAGCCGTCAGGTTATGAAGTTTATCTCAGTTCCGATCGACAAAAGGTGGCCGCCGGAGACGCCTCGGTCAACGTAACCGCTTCTGATGCCGACGCAGACGCTACGAATACTCAATACGCCTCGACTTCGGCCCTGTCGAACGTCACGCAGTACTTCTGGCGTGTGGACTCGATCGTCGACGGCAAGACGATCCCCGGCCAAACTTGGTCGTTTCGAACGAAGCTTCGGATGGACAATCTGGGATTCGAGGAGATCGTCTTCGTCAAGCGAAAGCCCTACTCTTCGGACCACAACTACTCGGTGGTCAATAACGGGACCAGCGCCGACCGCTTCCTGGCCGAGAACGGGGTTTATGTTTACAACCTGCGAACGTCCGAAACGCGACCGGTCATTACCGCCGCCGACTTGCCCGGCGGAGTAGGAGTGATCGGCAAGCTGAGCCTGTCGTTCGACGCCAAGAAAGTCATCTTCGATTACCGAAAGGATACCGCCTCGGGGTTCAGGGTCTGGGAGGTGAACATCGACGGGACCGGCTTGCGGCAGTTGACCTTCCCGCCCGCCGATGAGGCGGAAAAAGTCGCCCGATACGGCAGGGCCGGTTTCCATACGGATGACATGCACCCGAATTACTTGCCGGACGGCGGGATCGTGTTCACCTCTTCACGTTGCGAACATGGCATTCTCTGCTTCGGACAGCCCGAGGTGGTCTCGGTCGTTCTACATCGGATGGACGCCGATGGGGGCAACATGGCACAACTGACCCAAAGCCCGGTCAGTGAATTCAGTCCCGTCATACTCGACGACGGACGGATCATGTATCACCGCTGGGAATACGTCGACAAAGGCGCCCGGGTGGGGAAAACCTTCTGGGCCATGAACCCCGACGGGTCGAAGAGCGAAGAGCTGTTTGGGCTGTCCGATTCGGAGTATGCGACCGGCGCCTTTATGTATCCTCAACCGGTTCCCGGCGATCATCCCATGATCGTTTGTGCCGTGGGTCCGCATTATCCGCAGGGGAACAGCGTCGGACCGATCAAGCTGATCGATCTCTCGAAAGATAATCGCACCGCGGCCCCGCTTACGAATATTACGCCGGATGTCGAAGTACACTCAAGCCAGGGCGGTTGGGTTTTTGCCGGGAGTGACTTCAAGGCCCTCAGCAACGACGGCATCGGCGGCCCGCTCTATACGCATCCTTATCCGATCAGCGCCAGTCAGTTTCTCGTCTCGCATAAAGAGGACGAATCGATCCATTATATGACGGCCGGCGCTTATGGCATTTATATGATCGACACGGCCGGCAACAAGGCGCTGATCTACGAAGACGAGGACGCCACCGTCTCCTGCTGGCATCCCACGCCCGTGCTGGCCCGAGAAGTGCCCAACGAAATCCATTCGTCCCGGCTGGCCGCCCTGCAAAAGAAAGACCAGGCTTTGTGTATTGTCGCCAATGTCTACGAAGGCATGGAGGGCGTCGAGCCCGGTTCGGTGAAGTATCTTAGGATCAACGAAGCGGTCCCCCAGTATTGGGACACCAAGCGACTCTGGACCCCGAACTATCATAGTGCCCAATGGCCCGCGGCGCTCTGGCCGCGCGTGCAGTGGGGCATTGTGCCCGTCGAACAGGACGGCTCCGCCCACTTCATCGTGCCCGCCGACCGGAACATTTTCTTCCAGGCCCTGGACGAGAACTATATGGAAGTTCAACGGGAACGGACCTACGTCAATTACCGACCGGGCGAGACGCGAACCTGCATCGGCTGCCACGAGCGTTCGGGCAAGACGCCCCGTCCATCGGCCAACGACACACCGCTGGCCCTGCAACGCCCACCAAGCATCCCGGGCCCCCAGCCGGGCGAAACCGATCCGCACCAAGTAATCCATTACCCGGCCGACATCCAGCCGATCTTCGACGCGAAATGCGTCTCCTGCCACGACGATTCGGAGCCCGACGGCAACTTGAACCTGACCGGCACGATCACGGCCCGTCACAACGTCTCTTTCGAGCAGATTCTCCACAAAGGATTAGCCGGCCCGATCATCGCCGAATTCGTGACTCACACCGGCGGTGATCATGCCAATATCAACGGCGGTTACCTGCCGCCAAAAAGTCTCGGCTCACACACCAGCGGTCTGATTTCAACGATCCGCACCACCGACGCGAAGGACCCGCACTACCAGCTACTATCCCAAGCCGAGCTGCTGAAAATCATCCGCTGGGTCGACACCAACTATCAATTCTACGGCACCTACTACGGCCGCCACCACAGCGCCCACCAGTCCCATCCCGACTTCCGCCGCACTCCAACCTTCGAAGAAGCCATCAGCCCCCGAGCCCCGGCTTGGCATAACTGAGAACCCGACCTCCCCCTCTCCCTCGGGGAGGGCGGCCAGGGGTGATGGCAGATCCAATCTCTCCTCTCCCTTTGGGAGAGGGGCCGGGGGTGAGGGCAGATCCAACCTCCCCTCTCCCAAAGGGAGAGGGGACCAATTTGCAAAAGCCCAGCCCCAAACAACCCCGCCCACCAATCCCCGCCGCCACGAGCGCACGGACCGACCCCCGGGTAGCAAGAGAGTCGTCCGTAAGCTAGAAAGACAAGCTACGTCCCCAAAGCGGCGGCCGCCCACGAAACAACGGGGAAACTAGTATGGTGTCCCCGGAATATCCGACTTCCAACCCAACCGGCCTCTGGTGGGTGGCGCAACAGTGGCCGGTACGGTATCCACGGAATAGCTGACACCTCCCTTGACACACGATTCCAGAGCATTAGGATTGCGGATGTTGTCCCCCGTAGGGGGTAGGTGTTGTGTCTAGCACAGGAGGATTAGCCAGATGTCAACCGGTGGTGATAGGCGGCCGTTGCCAGAGCAAATCAGGGAACAAGTAGAAAACTATCGCAGAGAACAGGAGGAAAGGACTGATAAGGCCCGAGACGACACGGATCGGATAATTCGGGACGTTGAGGACAAGCTGGATGAGTGGGAGCCCAAGCGGTGATAGCGCTGTTTGCAGTCGAGGAAGCTGCAAGAATGTTATGGTCTTGGACGACGGTAGTGGCTGTTGCTGGTTTGATTGGGATGGCAATTGGTGGCACTATCGTGTGGATTGTCCATGTCTTCACGATTCGTAAGCTCAGGCTTGAAATCAAACAAATTGAAGGGGGGCAGATCACCAAGCTTCACGAATATCGAAACAAGTATAGGGAAGCAGACCGTGAAGTCGGGCAGAGCATGAAGGCTTTTTTCATGGAACTTGACACACAGCCGACGAACCCGGGCGAGCTACATTCAGCAAGGGAGAACGTGTGTGCTGCGCTTGACGAGGCAATTCCACGGTACGTTGAACTGTTCGAGTTTGAATGCCACATCTACCGAGGCGACCAAAGTAGGATGAAGTCGCTTATTGATTCCGCCACGTGGGATTTGCGGATGTGGGGCAGATGCCTGACTAGCATCAATCGCCCCAAAGTGTTGCGATTTCTTCGCAGGCAACCCATGAAGATAAACAAGCGCACGCTGCACTCACTGCGAACAGCATGTGACTCAGGCCAAATCAACGTAGAGGATAGAAAGATATTCGTTAATGAAATCAATGGAGTTATTGAAGCTTGAAAGAAGCGTCAAGCGTTGATTTTACCAACCGGTCGGGTTCTGGAAAAGACAAGGAGGCCGGATTCGTTGTTGAGAAACAAAGGGGACGGAGAAACAAAGCGGACGGGAGTCTTTCGCGAAAAGACTCCCGTCTCCTTTTCTCGACCGGTAAAGAATCGAGAGGATACACGATGCTCAACAAGCCGCTAGAGGAAATCACGGTCGACGATCTCCAGCAATTGATCGACGATCAAATGCAAGAGGGCAAAACCATTGACTACAAGGCGGCCATGTATCGGGTCGAACGGTTGTCGAAGGACGGCGAGAAAAGCGGGCGTCAGGCTGATCGAGACAAAGAAATCAGAGAGTTCCTCAAGGATGTTTCCTCATTTGCCAACACCGTCGGCGGCCACCTTATCATTGGGATGCGAGAAAACAACGGCATGCCGACCGAGATTTGCGGCGTCGAAGTTGAGGATCCCGACGGAAAGAAACTCCAACTCGACGAATTGCTCCAAAACTGGCTCGAACCACGAATCAGTTCTACCATTCACTTCATCAAAGTAGAAGCGGGCAGGTTTGTTTTTATTATCCGAGTGCTTCAGAGCATGGTGTCTCCCCATCGCGTTACGCACCAGGGTTTTGGTCATTTCTTCGCAAGAAACTCCGGTGGAGTGTATCGCATGGACACCTCCAATTTGCGCACCGCCTTCACATTGTCGGAGACGATATTCGAACGAATCAAGTCGTTCCGCAAGGAGAGGGTCGAGCAGATCAAGTCGGCTCAGGCACCCGTACCACTTCCGCTTGGGGCAAAGATGATTCTCCATCTGATCCCGCTAGACTCATTAGTCGCACGAATCTCCCTGGACGTTCACACAATGCAAAGCATGGCCCAAGAGATGCCGCCGCCGAGCGAGCGGAGTTGTAGCAACAGACTCAACATGGACGGCCTCGTGACTTTCAGTGGCGGCCACTTGAGCCAAGTCAAGGAGTTGTATGAACGTGCTGCATACGCACAAGTCTTTCGCAATGGAATTCTGGAGGTTGTCCAGAATGGCATTACTTGCCGAATTCCCCATTCGGATGCGAAGGACAATATTCTTCACACTGAGATGATTGAACCGAATCTTTTCAAGGCTTTTCCTCGCTACTTGCAGGTCTTCAAGCAGGTAGGCATTTCGCCACCAATCTGGTGTTTCTTAACTTTGACCGGCGTGGAAGGCGCTACCATTCAACCACGCAACTCGGAGTGGCATCCACCTATCGACCGTCCCGATCTATTCCTGCCCGAGAGTTTGATCAACGATCTTGAAGTCGGCCCGAGCGAAATCCTCACACCGCTGTTTCACATGATCTGGAACTCGGCAGGATGGCCGCGCTCACCCAACTTTGATGACCAAGGGAATATGCTTGAGTGAACCTTGCCACGGGTATTCCGGGGAAACAATACTAGCGTCCATAGCCGCCCATGGTGTTTTCGGGCAGGCCTCGGCAATGGCAAGAATCACGAGCGTGGTGGTGCCGGGGCGCCCGCACCTTGTGACGTAGCGGGGGAATCGTTCTCAAGAGACCTTCTTCGAGGTCGACGATTATCGTACCTGCCTGGAGCCGCCGCGAGCGCACGGGTTGAGCCCCTGGCAGAAAGAGGTGCCGAACTGGGCGTGCAATTCGTCCTCGTAGATGCGTCGTGTGAACATGCCCGTATTGTTGCAGGAATCCGCGGAAGGTACAATCCTCTTGTTGCTGCGCAACACGGACACATTTGCCGAACAAGCGTTATTCAATGGCAGCGCGTTCTCCGGCAAAGTGTCCGTGCTACCCGTTCTCACCTTCCCGCGCCACGCGAAAGGTCGCGGGAACTTTCTTGCGGTGGCGTGCGTCTAATCGTGTGGGCCATGTTTCGCCCAGGCAGAACGGGTAGGCTTGTGCCTCCCCCGAAAGACTGGTCCCTTGAAACGTCCGTATCCTTAATACATGGAGACAGGAAAATGCTCGTTTCCCACACTTGGCGGCCGATCGCGGCGGTGATTCTGATGGGTGTTGTGCTCGGCTCGTCGGCTCGGGCCGCGGCGGAAGAGAAGGCCGTGGCCCCGGATCAACAGAAGCGGCCGCCGTTGGTTCAACTGGCCCTGCTTCTGGACACCAGCAACAGTATGGACGGGCTGATCGATCAGGCCAAGACGCAGCTTTGGAGCATCGTCGGCCAGTTTGCCAAGACCAAGCTGGGCGGCGAGAAGCCCGAGTTGGAAGTCGCCCTCTACCAGTACGGAAACGACGGTCTGCCGGCCACCGAGGGCTATGTCCGCATGGTGGTCCCGCTGACCGACGACCTCGACCGGATCTCCGAGGCCCTATTTGCCCTGACCACCAACGGCGGCGAAGAGTATTGCGGCAAGGTGATCCAGGTCGCCACCCGACAGCTCGACTGGAAGAAGTCGGGTCGCGGGCTTCGCTCGATCTTCATCGCCGGCAACGAACCATTCAGCCAAGGCGACGTCGACTACCGCAGCGCCTGCAAGGCGGCGGCCGACAAGGGGATCACCGTGAGCACCATCTTCTGCGGCGATCGGCAAGTGGGCATCCGAACCAACTGGCAGCAGGGAGCCCAGCTTGCCGAAGGTTCCTATCTGTGCATCGACCAGGACCAGAACGTGTCGCCGATCCGCGCGCCCCAGGATGATGAACTGGCCCGACTGAGCAGCGAAGTTAACCGGACGTATCTTCCCTACGGCGACGCCCGAGCCCGCAAGGATTTTGCCGACCGCCAAAAAGCCCAGGACGAGAACGCGGCCCGCGCGGCCGTGAGCGCGGCGGCGGCCAGGGCGGGGTTCAAGGCGTCGGGTCTCTACAAGAACTCGGGCTGGGATCTGGTCGACGCCGCGGCCGAGGGCACGATCAAGCTTGAGGATCTCAAGACCGAGCAGCTACCCCAGATGATGCAGTCGATGAGCCCGGCCAAGCGTCAAGCCTATCTGGCCAAGATCACCGAAGATCGCAAGGCGATTCAAGCCCGCATCCAGAAGCTCAGCGCGGCTCGCGACAAATACGTCGCCAAAGAGCGCGTCCGTCTGGCTGCCGAGTCCCCCGCAGCGGCCGCCCGATTCGCCGCACCGCTGGCCGACGCCATCGAAACGGCAATCGACGCCCAGATGGGCGATAAGTGAAACAAAGGGGACGGGAGTCTTTTCGTAAAAGACTCCCGTCCCCTTTTTCGTTCCGTATTGTGGCAGGGACCCACGGAAGGTACAATCCTCTTGTTGCTGCGCAACACGGACACATTTGCCGAACAAGCGTCATCCAATGGCAGCGAGTTCTCCGGCAAAGTGTCCGTGCTCCCCGCTTTTTTTGTCTCGTTTTTTTCGTTCTTCTTTGCGTCTTCGCGCCTTTGCGTGAGACCATTTCGCCGAGTTGCCCAACTGGCCGCCCTACGCTCCGTGTTGGCGGCGATGATAGGGGCTGTCCCATTTATTGGTGGTCTTGAACGTTTCGTGACGGCCGTCGTGGCCCGGGTCCTTGCTCTTGGCCAACATCTCGCGTAGCTCGGCTTCGGTCATCGGTTTGAAGTTCCGCGCTAGGGCGAGGTCCTGCTGGAGATCTTTACGCGACGAGAGTCCGCACGACAAGGTGCTGATTGGCAGCGACAGGGCATAGCGACGGGCGGCTACCGCGTCGAAACCCAGGCCCGGAAGGAAACCGCCGGCCAGCGACTTCATGCCGATCGTGCCGATCTTCCGCTGGTTGCAAACCGGCAGCACCAGCTTCTGGAAGCTGCGGTAATGGGCGTCCAGCACACTGACCGGCATCTGGACAGTGTCCCACTCGAATGGCCTGTCCCGCTCGAACGGCTTGTCCAGCATCTTCAGCAAATACTTGGGGTCCTTATGCCCGGTGAAGCCGATGTAGCGGACCTTGCCCTCCTTCTTCGCTTCCACGGCCGCCTTTAGCGCCCCGCGATCGAAGATCATGTCCGGCGCATCCGCATAGTTGATCTCATGGAATTGCCACAGATCGATTCGATCGGTCTGCAAACGCCGCAAGCTATCTTCGAGATGTTGCTTCGATTCCTTGTAATCGCGCCCGCAGTTCTTGGTCATCAGAAAGACCTTATCGCGGCGTCCACCCGTGACCAGGGCTTTACCCATCTTCGTTTCGCTCCCGCCCATCTGATAATCCCAGGCCGTGTCGAAGAACGTCATCCCTTCGTCGACCGCCTCCTGCATGATGGCGATCGCTTCATCGTCGGGCAGCGTGCCGACATGGAACCCGCCGAGCCCGACCATCGACACCCTCTCGCCCGTGCCACCCAGCGGCCGCGTAGGAATACCATCGGGACTTTCCTCCTGGGCAGCCAACACCGAAGAGCCAAGTCCGACCGCCAACCCGGCCGTTGCCGCCTTGAGAAACTCACGTCGACTAGCGTCATTCATAACCACGTCTCCCGTCAAAAGGAATGAAAGTTCTCGTCCACAGCAAGATCATACGCTATCCGCTCCCCCAACGCAATCAGGGCGAAAAATGCCGGTCGAGGGATTGCTCGCGCCTTTAGTTGTCGCGAGATTCCTCGGGCTTGTCGGGTTTGGTCGGCCACTTCAATCGGAATGGTTTTGAGGTGGCTTTCGGATAGATGCTCCGATCGACCACTTCCGGCATCTGGGAAAAGTGCTGGTAATCCTCGACCATCATCTCGACGCGGGCGAAGAAGAATCGTAAGGATTCGGGTTGCCAGATCACGTCGGACGTGAAGCCTTGGAAGATGTACATCGGCTTGATGGTCTGGTAGAGCTCGATTTTCAAAAGGTTTCTCTGATCGGTTTCGATTTCCGGCTTTGCCATGCGGACCAGATAGCTGAGGAACGTCACGCCGTTGCTGACGTACTCCAATCGTTTCGATTTCTCTTCCTTCAGCAAATCACGAAACAACCGTTCGGCCTTTGCCAGGTCGTCGAGGTTCTTGGTCGACCAGAAGTTCTCCAAGGTGTTGACGGCCTCGGCTGCCGTGCGGCGGTTCTCGGGTTTGTCGCACAGCAACCCGGCCATTTCGTCGGCGAGTTGCTCTTGAGTAAGTGAAGGATCGCAGGCCAGCCGGAAGAACGCGTAATCGCCGAGGAAGCGGCAAGGCGGCGCCAGCCGATAGCCCATCACGCCGTCGACGTCCAACTCGTCGGCCGCATACTTGGCCTCCTGGATCCCGCGGCGGATGTAGGGATGCGGAAACATGTTCAGGGCCGTTTCAGGGTTCATGTACCAAAAGACGTCGATCACCCGGCGGAACCCGTGTTCCTTACCCAGCAAGATAGTTTCCCGCAAGGGCGGGTTGCCCTTGGCTTGAATTCCCGGCCCGAAGACCTGGATCACCGTCAACAGGGACGTGTCCAGATAGGTGATCTCTTTGGGCAACAGCGGCAAGACGTCGTCCTGCATGGTGCGATACTTGGGGAATTCTTCGAGCACATGTTCGGGCAGCATGACTTTGGACCAGAAATCGAGCACCCAATTCCAGTAGACGAACTCGGACTGGTTGCCGGTCTGCTTCAACAACTCGATATAGGATCGCGTGGCGTCGGCGAAGTAAGCGGCCGGGTCGGCCCCGGTCTGCTCATCGAAAGAGAACCCGCCGCCGTCGCTATAGATGATCTCCAGTCCGTCCAGACCGCGAAAGTGCTGAAGCGTGTACTTCTGAATGTCGAGGATTTTGTCTTTCGCCTTTCCCCAGATCAACCCGCACCCGTACCATGCGCCGGCCTCTTGAATGGCCCTTTCGTCGGGGTTCCGCCAAAAGGCCTCCTGCGGCACGAGGTTCGGCGCGATGAACCAATTGAACTTGATCCCCACCTCGTGACAGTAATCCATCACCTCCTTCCAGACCTCATAACGCCATTTTTCACGATAGCTCTGAGGATAGTCGGGATGGTAGACCCGCTCCGAGCCCATGGTCAGCGTCGTCATGTTGCACAGCCGCATCAGGTCGACATATTCCCTCCACTCCTGAATCGACCAACGGTCGGGGCTCAGCGCGGCAAAACCGTAAGACGCCCCGAACCGATACGGCGAAACCAGCATCGACCGGACCGCAAAACGGGGTTTCTCTTGCACGTTCCAGCTCTTTCGAAACGGATCCTTTTCATGCTCGATCATCGACGTCCGCAGCAGCGTATAGATCCCGTTGGCCACACCTTCGTGATCGTTGCCACGAATGGCGATGACCGAGTCACCTTCCGAGCGAATCGTATATCCCTGCTCTCCCAAGGCCGGGTTAGGCTGATCACTGAGTTCAATCCGGATCTCTCGGTCCGCGTTCGCTTGACCGATCGCAATGCCCGTATGCTTCGACAATCGCTCCGCAGCATGCCGGACCGGCGAATCAGCATCCGCATAGACCGATATACAAGCAGCCCCCTCGACAACCGACCCGCAAGCAGTCCGCACACCAAGAACCGCCGCATATACCATACCTCTGAGCAAGCGAGTATCCCTCATCGGCCCTCTTACGCAACGTACGCCAACACACGACCCCCACCT
>CAYYOX010000073.1:0-11996 GCA_964473065.1 uncultured Planctomycetaceae bacterium
TCCTGTTGCGGCAGGATCCCGAGGTGATTATGGTCGGCGAGATTCGCGATCGAGCCACGGCCTAGGCCGCCTTGCAAGCCGCCTTGACGGGCCAACTGCTGTTAAGCACGTTCCATGCCGGCAGTGCGGCCGAGACGATCGGGCGGCTGTTGGATATGGGCATTGAACCATACGTATTGCGAAGCGGGCTGCTGACCGTGCTTTGCCAACGCTTGGTACGCAAGTTGTGTTCCTGTGCCGAGGCGACCGATCGGCCGGACGCCCGGCTGGGGCTGCCGGTCGAAAGGGTCATGATGCCGGTCGGATGTGATGATTGCGGAGGAACCGGCTACCGGGGCCGTCTGGTGCTGGTCGAGATGCTCTCGTTGCGACCCGGCGGCGATACGACCGAGTTGTCCCGGGCGCTGCCCAGTCGCAAGGTTACGTCCGTATTAGAACAACAGGACGTCGCCTCAGGCATGGTCACGCGATGGCAACGTGCCCGCGAGGCCGTGCAGGCCGGGCTGACCAGTCCGGCGGAAGTGCGGCGGGTACTGGGTTTTTCGGAGCAAAATCATGGCCTCGAATGAACCTACGCAAGTCGGCTCGATCACGCTGCAAGAGCTGATCGCATTGAACGACGAGATCGCGGCCCTGGTCCGCGCCGGGGTGCCGCTGGAGCCGGCCTTGGCCGAGTTGGGCAAGGAATTGCCCGGGCGGTTGGGGAAACTGACCACGATGTTGGCCGAATGTTCCGAGCGTGGTGAGTCGTTGCCGCAGGTGATGGCCGAACATGCCGGCGGGATGCCGCCGATCTACCGTGCGGTAGTCGAGGCGGGATTGCGCAGCGGGCGGCTCTCCTCGGCCCTGGAATCGCTGGCCGGGTCGATCCGCCGCCTGGCTGAAATGCGACGCGCCGTGGCCACCGCGGCCATCTATCCGCTGTCGGTGCTGATCCTCGCCTGGGTGTTCTTCGCGCTGTTCGTCAAGATCCTGGTCCCCAGCCTGACGAGCGGGTTTCGGGAATTGGAAGTGCCGGGTCGCGAGCTGTTCGAGGTCATGGCCGGCTGGGGTCCTTCGGCCGTCTATTGGGGACCGTTAGTGCCGGCGGGGGTGATCCTGCTGGCCGGGGTTTGGTGGATTGGCTCGGCCAGGGCGGCGGTGGCCGAACGGCGTCGGGCCGCACGACTGATCGGTTGGCTGCCCTGGATGGGTCGCGCGTTGCAATGGTCGCGGACCGCCACGTTCGTCGAGCTCTTGACCTTGCTCTTGGAGAACCGCGTGCCGTTGGACGAGGCCATGGTGCTGGCGGCCGATGCCTCGGGCGACCCTCAGTGGCGGCCGGCCATAAAGAATCTGGCGGCCGTGCTTCGCCGGGGCGAAACGCCGAGCAAACGTCACCTCGCGGCCACCGGCATGCCGCCGCTGCTGCGTTGGTTGATCTCCGCCGGGCAGCGACACGATGCGTTGTTGCCGGCCTTGAAACATGCGGCCGAAACCTATCGCCGACGCGCCGAACATCGAGCCAAGTTGGCCCGAACCTTTCTGCCGATGGTGTTGACCATCACGATCGGCGGGACGGCCGTCCTGCTTTATGCGTTGTTGCTGTTTGTACCCTACGTGGGAATGCTCCGAGCCTTGGGGATGCCGTAAGAACCGATGCCGAAATATCGCTTTACTGCCGTCGATTCGAATCGCAAGCCGGTTTCCGGAGAACTGGAAGCGGCCGGCAAGGACGATGCGCTGAAGAAACTGACCGAGCAGGGCTTCGAGCCGGGAAGCGTTAGCCTTTCGGAGGTGGCCGATCCGGCGTCGGGCCGGCGGCTGACGACCGACGAGGCGGTGGAATTGGCCTCGCAGGTGGCCCAAATGGCCAAGGTCGGTCTGCCGTTGCCCGAGGGTCTCGAAGCGTTGGCCCAAGAGGTCTCCGGTCCGCACCTGCGACACACGCTCCGCGCGTTGGCCAAACGGCTTCGGGCCGGTGCGACGTTGGAAGAGGCTCTGAAGTCGCAAGAGTCGCGGTTTCCGGCCCATATCCGCGGACTGCTGCTGGCCGGGGTTCGCAGCGGGCGGCTCCCGGAAGTCTTGGAGGAGTTCGTCGACATTCGCCAGAACGACCTGGAGATGCGGCGGCGGATCTCGCTGAGTCTGGCCTATCCGACCGTGCTGCTGGGTCTGGTCGCCGCGTTGTTCCTCTTGTTCGAGATCATGATGATCGGCTCCTTCAGGGAGATCTACGACGATTTCGAAGTCGATTTGCCGTTGTTGACGGAGCTCACCCTGAAGACGATGGGGCCGGGAGCGTTGATTCTGGCCGGTTGGGCCATGACCCTGGTCGTTGCTGTGTTCCTGTTGCCGCGGATTCCCGGTCCGGCCGGGTTGTGTCGCTTGCTGTACGTGATCCCGCTGATCGGCCCGTTGTGGCGTTTCAGCCGGCTGGCCCAATGCTTGCGATTGATCGGCGTGCTATTGTCCCAACGGGTTCCGTTGCCCGAGGCCTTGCGATTGGCGGCGGCGGGCGTCCCCGATGCTTACCTGGCGGCCGGTTGCCGCCGGGTGGCCGACGAGGTGGAGTCGGGCCGTCGGCTCTCGGCGAGTCTGACCGACCGCTCCCAATTCCCCGCGAGCATGATTCCATTGATTCAGTGGGGCGAACAAGCGCCGGCGTTGGACGACTCGTTTCGTGCGGCGGCCGAGGTGTTCGAGGGTCGCGTGCAGACGCACGGCGTGTTTCTGGAAACAGTCATGGTGCCGATCACGTTTTTCGTTATTGTCCTCGTCATAGGGCTATGCACGACGGCCCTGTTTATGCCCCTGATCCAGTTGATTACCCAATTGTCCGGTTAAATCATGCAACCCGAATTCTTGGAAAACATCCTTTCCTCCGGTCTGCTCGTGATCGTGCTGGGCATCGCAGCGCTGGTGGCGTCGTATCTGCTCGCGATACGGCGCGGGATTGGGGGGCGCAATTGGATACGGATCGCGCTGAATGTCGCCGGTTGGGTATTCATCGTCTTCGGGCTGGTCGCGCTGTTCATTTTCCCGTTTACGGTGGTGGTGCTTCTCGTACCGCTGGTTGGGATCGTCGTCCTGATCGAGATCCTGGTCAAGCGCAGCGTGAATCAGCAGTATGCCCTGTTGTGGTTGTTGACCACCTCGGCCGAACGGTTGATGCCGATGGTTCCGGTCATCGAAGCGTTTGCCTGCGAACGGGGCGGAATGTTCGCGTATCGGGCCCGTTACTTGGCCGCGCTGCTGCGCAGCGGCGTGGCCCTGCCGGCGGCGCTGAAGCTAGTGCGAGGGCTGGTCCCCGCCGACGCCTTGCCGCTGATCCACGTGGGGCATCAGTCGGGGGCCCTTGCGCCGGCCCTTCGTCAGGCCGCCTCCGCTCACGAGCGAAACGGTCAGGGCGGCGTCAACTTGACGGCCAAAATGGTCTATCTCTGCTTGCTGATCCTGTTCGGAATACACATCGTGAGTGGCATCATGATTTGGATCATACCTTCGTTTGTCAGTATCTTCGAGGATTTCGGGGTGGACTTGCCGGTGTTGACCGTAGTGTTGATCCAGATCTCGAACGTCGCCGTGCAGTTCTTCCCTTTAACCCTCCTGCTGCTGGCACTTGCGGTGGCGTTGCTTTTCTACACGCTGTCGCGTTACGTGGGACTGTTCACTTGGGGCCTTCCCGGCACGCGGCGGTTGATGCGGCGTTTCGACACGGCCGTGATCCTCGACGCCTTGGCTCTGGTGGCCGCGCGGCAGCGTCCGATGCACGAGGCGCTCGACTGCCTGGCTCGGTCGTACCCCAAGTCGGGCGTGCGGAAGAGGCTGACACGCGTTGTGAACGAAGTAAGTCAGGGCGGCGACTGTTGGGGGAGTCTGCAAACGCATGGTCTGCTCGGCCGGGCGGATGTCGTGGTCCTGCAGTCGGCCCAAAGGGTGGGAAACCTCGCCTGGGCACTGAGCGAGGCGGCCGACAGCAATCGGCGTCGGGCCTCCTATCGGCTGCACGCCATCGCCCAATTGGCCTTTCCCCCGTTGATCCTCGCGGTCGGCGGGATTGTGATGTTTATTGTCGTCGCGTTGTTTCTCCCGTTGATTACCTTGATTCATAGTTTGAGCTGATCATGACCCGACGCGGTTTTACCCTGATCGAACTCGTAGCAGCCACCGTCATGTTGGGCGTGCTGATCACCGTCAGCGTGCGGATGCTCGCCGCCACGGCCGCCGCCGATCGGGCCGCCTGGCAACGCCAAGCCGCCTGGCAAGAGGCAGCCAACCTGATGGAACGCATCGACGCCATGCCCTGGGAGCAAATCGACCCGGCGCACGTCGATCAACTTCAACTCCCCGAGCGACTCCGGCAATCCCTGCCCGACGGCAACCTGCAAGTCCAACTCGAAACACCGCCCGAAGAGCCCGAGGTGAAACAAATCACCGTGACCATAAGCTGGGGAGGCACCGATACCACGCCATCCAAGAAAGCTCGCCTGTCGATGTGGAAATACAAAGGATCATTACGGCCAGAATCCTCATCCGAGCGTCCTTCAATAAACTAACCACTATCCACCAACCACTATCCACTAACCACCATCCACTATGCTCAAACGACGCGGAGTATCCCTGGTCGAAGCGGTGACCGTCATGGCGGGCAGTGCGCTGCTGCTGGGCGTGACTGTCGCGCTGATGCACACCCTGTTGCGCACCGGTGACGCGACCCGAAACCGGGTCCACTGGTGCGGCTCGATCGACCGGCTGGCCGAGACGTTTCGCCAAGACGTGCATGCGGCCGTCTCGGAAGGGACGCCCGAGTCGGACGGCCATCGGTTCGACTTGGCCGATGGCGCCACGATCGTCTACCAATTCAAACCGGGCAACGTGGCCCGAACCGAAAGCCAAGGTGAATCGCTCACCCGACGCGAGTCGTTCGTCCTGCCGCCGGGAAGTCTGATGTCGATCGAAGTCGACCCCGACAGTTCGCCCGGGTTGATCAGCCTGATAATCGGGCCCGATCCCGAGGCGCCCAAGCGGCTTGCCGGCCCCGCACTGCGGATCGAGGCCATGGCGAACAAAGACCGTCGGACCGTGGCGTCGATCCCGCCCCCCGAAGAGGATCTTGTCGAAGAGAGTCCTGCTGAAGAGGATAGCAATGAATAGAGCCAAGCGAAAGCCGAACCGTCGCGGGATCGTGCTGGTGGTGGTCCTGGTCTGCTTCGCCGTGCTCGCGGTGTTGCTGGTCTCGTCGGTTCGTCTGACCGCGTCCGGGCATCAGGCCATGCAGCGTCAGGCACGCCGCTTACAGGCCGAATGGCTGGCCGAATCCGCGTTGCAACGGGCCGCATGGCAGTTGGCCCGCTCAGACGACTACTCGGGCGAGACGTGGAACGCAAGCGCCGAACAACTGGGCACGGCCGACTCGGCGGTGGTGACCATCGAAGTGGAATCTGTTGCCGACCGGCCGGAGGAGCGTTTGGTTCGCGCCGTGGCCGACTATCCGGAAAACTCTCGACGCCGAGTCCGGCAGGTCCGGCAAGTGATCGTCGAAATCACCCCACCAAAGGGAGAATCGAAGGGAGAATCGCCATGAGTGCGAAAAAGCGTCACGGTTTTACGTTGGTTGAATTGTTGGTGGTGATCGCGATCATCGGGATCCTGATCGCGTTGTTATTGCCGGCCATTCAAGCCGCCCGCGAAGCGGCCCGCCGCATGTCGTGCCTGAACAACATGGCCCAGTTGGGGCTGGCCGTGCGGAACTACGAATCGGGCTACGGAACCTTGCCGCCGGGTGTGACCAACCCGGAAGGCCCGATCCGCAATGAACCCAAGGGCAACCACATCGGCTGGATCGTGCATGTGTTGCCCTACATCGAAGAGGAGACCACCTTCAAGAACATCGACCTCGAGGCCGGCGCGTACGACGAGAAAAACGCGGCGGTTCGCACGATCTCGATCTCCAGCTTCACGTGTCCTTCCAGTCGCTGGGGATGGGGATGGGGAGAGGATGACCCATTGGGCCCAAGCAACTACGCCGGCTGCCATCACGATGTCGAGGCGCCGATCGACGCCGACAACCACGGCGTGTTTTTCTTAAACAGTCGCATCTCGGCCGAGGACATTACCGACGGCACGACGCATACCATCTTTATCGGCGAAAAGCTAGGCGAGACGGACTTAGGTTGGATGTCGGGCACGCGGGCCACCCTGCGAAACACCGGCACGCCAATCAACAAGACCGAGCCGGTCGAGGGACCGTTCGAGGAAATCTTCGGTGAAGAGAGGGACGCCGAGGAGACGGTTGACGAGGAGACGGTTGCCGAGGAGACGGACGGCCAAGGGCCGCTGTACGTGGGCGGGTTCGGTTCCGACCATACCGGCGGGGCCAACTTCCTCTTCGGCGACGGCGCCGTGCGGTTCGTCGCCAACGGGATCGAGCAATCGGTCTACCAGCAACTGGGCCACCGCGCCGACGGCCAACTGCTGATGACCGGCCCTACGCGTGACGAATGACTCTCCGTGCGACTTGAATGTTTAGCCCCAGCCGGCCACGCCGGGTTAACCGTCTAACACCGCGTGGCCGCGGTGGCCGGGCAGGAAGCCAATTCCCGCAGAATTGCGCCAGTCGCTACAATGCGACCGTGAAATCTTGACCCGGCTGCTGACGTAACCTATAGATATCTAGGGATATGTTGCGACATTCCCGTCCCCTGATAGGCGGCAGTTGGCAGGCAGCCGTTTGCGCTCCAGTCGCGCGAGCGGTGCGCCAGTATGACATCAAGATGCTTTTGAGATCGGCGACCATGGAAGTTACGCCCCCAATGACACCCGAAACGGCAACATCCGAAACCGACAACTGGATCCAGCAGCTTGGTCAGTCACTCGACCAACAGCGTGGGTGCGTGCGCGAGTTCTTGACCTCGCAGCAACAGCGGCTGCAAAAGGCCGAAGCTGAGTTGGCCGATCAGTTGCGGCAATTGACCGACCAACTTACCGCCGACCGCCAGGAGACCTCGCGAACGCGCGGCGACCTGCAACAACAGTCCGAGCAGATCGCTCGCGAGACGCAAGCGCTTCAGAGCCTTCGCGATGAACTGGCGGCCCGACAGGCCGACTTCCAGCAGCTTTACGAGCAGTCCGGTCAACAGCAAGCGGCGCTGGCCGAGCAGATCCGGCAACAGCAGGGGCAACTCGACTCCCGCTGGGAAGAGCTTACTCGACGACAAGCCGAAATCGACGAGGCTCACGCCCAACTGCAACACGATCGCCAAGTGCTGCAACTTGCCCAAGGTGAGCACGACTCCGTAAACAAGCAACTGGCCGCCGACCGCAAACACGTCGAAGAGGAACGGGCCGCGCTGCAAGACCGCAATGCGGCCGACGATAGCGCTTTGCGGGAGGAACTCAAAACGGCCCAGCGGCGCGAAACACAACTCACCGAAGAGATCCGTTCACTGCAATCGCAGTGCGAAAAGCTTCAACGCGATCTGGCCGAGCGGCCGGCGGACGGGCAAGGCGATTCGGAAGAACTGGGACGCACTATGGCCGAGTGTGATATGCTGCGTGTTCAACTGAAGGACACGGAAGGCCGTCTGGCCGAGACCCAGCAACGTCTGGCCGAAGCGCCCCAAGGCGAACCGATGGGCGATGAGGAACTCCAGCGTCGCTACGAGACGGCCATGGAAGATGTCCGCAAACTTCGCCAGCAGAACGAGCAACAGCAGAGGAAGCTCGACAAGGCCCCCGCTTCGTCCGATTCGGCCGTATCCGGCGGTTCGCTCGACTGGGAAGCTGAAAAAGAACGAATCCTAGCCGCCTTAGACGCCGAGGACTCTGGCGGAACCGACGAGGAAGATGATGAAGAGCGAGCCGAAGAGCGCCTGAACATCCAGCGAGTGACCGAGCGAACCGACAAGATACTTTCCGAGAAGAAACGAGAAATCGAAGAACTCCAGCAGCTCTTGCAGGACCAAAGCACCAATGTCGGCGCCGTGGCTATCGGCGCGGCCGCCTTGGGCGAAATGCTCGACTCCGATGCCATCGTCGTAGAGGAACGAGAGAATCTCAAAAGTCTACAGGTGGAGTGGAAAGACAAGCTCCGCAAGGCCGAAGTCGATATTTCGATGGAGCGGGCCAAGATCGGGCGCGAACGGGTCGAGTTGGAAGAAAAGATCCGCCTGCTACAAGAACACGGCGACGCGATCGACGCCTCCAAGGAGGGAACCGATTCTAACGAACCGGCTCGCGGACGCTGGCTGGAACAGCTCGGCCTGAAAAACTCCAGCAAAGAGAGTCAGTAGCTTCATGACTGGACTTTTGCATTTCAGTCAAATTGTAGTTGAGGGCATTTCAGTTAAATGTAGTTGAGGTATGATGAGGGCAGGCGGGAAAGGCAGGACCAAGGTTTTCCTTTACTCCCTCTTTCCCTTGATCCTGACGACTCTGTCTATTCTGCCCCAAACCATTACTCCGTGAGCACTTACGAGAATCATTGGCGACCTCCTCCCAAGACATTTCACCTGTCGGCCGGCGAGGTCCACGTGTGGTGCGTGCCGCTGGAGGCGCCCACCGGTGAAATCGATGCCTGGTCGCAAACGCTCTCGCCGGACGAACAGCAACGGGCCGACCGGTTCCGTTTCGATCGCCATCGGGTGCGTTTCATCGTGCGGCATGGCGTATTGCGCGCGATCTTGGCAAAGTATTTGGACTTCCCGGCCGGCCGGCTGGAGTTTTCCGTGGGCCAGTACGGCAAGCCGACGCTGAAGCAGACCGGCGGTTTCCAGGTAATCCACTTCAACAGCTCCCACAGCGACAACTTGGCCCTGATGGCATTCGCCGTCGACCGGCCGCTGGGTGTCGATGTGGAACGAATCCGTCCACTGACCGACCTTCAGGCGATGCTGAAACGTTGCTTCTCGCCGGAAGACCAAGCGGAGATTCAGGCCTTGCCGCCCCAGCAACAATGGCTCGGCTTCTTCAACGGCTTCAGCCGCAAGGAGGCACTGCTGAAGGCCCTGGGCATCGGGCTGTCTGTGCCGTTGGATCGCGTTGGCGTATCACTCCTTCCCGGCGAGCCGCCCCGCGTGCTGTCGGTCGAAGTGGAAGGGCAACAGCCCGACGCTTGGCAACTGGCATGCGTCACCCCGAACGCCGAGCACGCCGCCGCGC
Organism: uncultured Planctomycetaceae bacterium; assembly: GCA_964473065.1. Taxonomy (GTDB): domain Bacteria; phylum Planctomycetota; class Planctomycetia; order Pirellulales; family Thermoguttaceae; genus CAYYOX01. Next base: position 9,142 of record CAYYOX010000073.1, read on the forward strand.
TGGCCTGTCAGGGCCCCAAGCCGCAGATTCGGCGTTGGCTCTGGGCTTGAGCTTGTGATTTCGGACGTAAACGTTTATTGCGCCAAGAAGCTCAGGAAAGGTCAGAGCCGATCGTCTGGCCGAGGTCGCGTGAACAAAAGCAAAGACACCGCTTCTGCACGAGACGCTTTCCTGAACGATAAGAAAAAAGGTTCCACAAGAAAGAAGGTTCCAGGAACCCTTTATCCTTCAGGGGCTGCTGGGAGATTTGTCGGCGGCAGCGATGGCTACCGGGACGGCGATGGCCGTGGCGATTATCCCGGCTAGGATCCAGGGATTGGAGAAAAACTTCCTGGTCCGCTGCATGGGGCTGCGAGCCGGACGTCTTGAAGCTGCCAGACGTGCATAGGGTTTCGCCGAGGGTGGGGCTGTGCCGGGCGCCCAGAGTCGGTACGTGCCTACCTGTTGAGCGGACGCCACCTGATGCACGCCGCCGCGTACTTCCTTGAAAGTGAAGACGCCCTGGTCGTCCGTGAAGCCGGTGGCCACCACGTGCGTGTCATGCTGCAACGTGACGGGCGCCTTCGCGACGGGCGCGCCTTCGGCATCGGTGATTTTTCCGACCAGCACCCCGCCGAATCCCAGTGTCACGTCGTTGAGAACGGACGGCGGCTGCGGTTGGGGTTTCGGCGGATCGGCGGCTAACGCCGATGGCGGCAGGCAAACTCCCAATACGGCCAGCCAGACGAGAGCGTAGGGAATAATGCTATTCCGCGTCATGATTCAGGTTCCTTTAATCGGCCAAGCCAGATTCGCGATCTACAGCGAATGACTGGTGGGAATACCCAGTGGATCTGGGGATCGGCAACGGAATTGTGGAAAGAAAAGGCTTTGACAAGGCTCCCGCGTGAACCAAAGTCCGTTGCGGGGGATCTTTCATAATGTGGGAGCCTTATACCGAAACCGGACGGTCGCGACAACCCCAATCACCTCACGCGACGGCGTAGCCGGGTGGAACAACATAGCCCGAACGTACTTGACCCGTTGTCCTATCGGGTGTAACGCGGGTAGAATACACCCTTTTCGTGCAGCCAGATCGGGAGAACGGATATGATTCAGACCACGGTGGAACTTGTCGAAGCGGGGCAAGACCTGTCGATGGAGCAGATGTCGGAGACCATGGGCCAGATCATGAAGGGCCGGTGTTCGCAGGAGCATATCTCCCGGCTGCTGGTCGCTTTGCACGAAAAGGGGGAGACGGTCTCCGAGGTGGCCGGCGCGGCCGCGGCCATGCGGCAACACATGACCCCCATCCGGACCGATCGGACCGGACTGCTCGACACGTGTGGCACCGGCGGCGACGGCGCCCGAACGTTCAACATTAGCACCGTGGCGGCCCTGGTCACTGCGGCGGCCGGCGTGCCGGTTGCGAAGCATGGGAATCGGGGTATCACCAGCAGCAGCGGGTCGGCCGACGTGCTGGCCGCCTTGGGCGTGAACATCGAGGCCGACGTGCCGCAGATCGAGGCCTGTCTCGAGGAACTGGGGATCTGCTTCTGCTTCGCCCCCCTGTTGCATCAGGCCATGAAGCATGTCGGACCGGTCCGCAAGAAGCTGGGTATCCCGACGATCTTCAATATCCTGGGGCCGCTGGTCAATCCGGCCGGGGCGGAGTTTCAATTGCTCGGCGTGGGCCGCGACCCCTTGCGGGCCGTGTTGGCCGAGGCCTTAGCCATGCTGGGTACCCGACGCACGCTGGTCGTTCACGGGGCGGACGGGTTGGATGAAGTTTCGCTCGGCGATACGACGCATGTCACCGAGGCCACCGAGACCGGATTGCGCGAATTCACCTGGACGGCCGAAGACTTCGGGCTATCTCCGGCCGGGCGCGAAACGATGCTGGTCGAGGGGCCGGAGGAAAGTGCAACGATGATTCGTGAGATTCTCGATGGGAAGACCGGCCCGCCACGTGATATCGTGGTGCTCAATGCGGCGGCCGCACTGTGGACCGCCGGCCGAAACGAGTCGCCGAAGGCGTGTGCCGGTTTGGCGACCGAGGCGATCGACAACGGCGAGGCAAAAGACCTGCTGAGCCGGTTGGCGGAGTGCTCATGGGCAAAATGAATTCGGCCACGCTGCGGTTGGTTTTGTTGGTCTCGTGCGGTCATGCGCTGGTCCACGTGTACGAACACTCGCTGGGGAGTGTCGAGCAGCTTGTGGTGGCAGACCCCGCGTTCGAGATTGCGGCCGCCGACCAGGAGGAGATCTCCGGCGAGTTGGGTAACTGGCTGCGGTTGCCGTTCGGGCTATGCGCCTTGGCCGCCGGATGGCTGGCCGACCGGTTCGGCGCCAAGCGCCTTTTGCTGGTCTACTCGCTCGGCTGCGGCGCGGCGGCCGGCATGGCATGGTACGCGCCGAACTTGCTGATGATTACCGCGGCCATGTTCACGCTGGGGTTGTTCGCGAGTATCTATCATCCGGCCGGCGTGGGGCTGATCACGCATCATACGAACCCGAGGAACCGGCCCATGGCCTTGGGATACCACGGGGTTTTCGGTTCGGCGGGGATCGCCGCCGGTCCGTTCCTGGCGGGGTTGGTGCTCAATACGGGCGCCACGTGGCGGCAGTACTACTTGGTGCTCACCATTCCCGGGATCCTGTTTGCCGTCCTGTTGATTCGCAGGCTGGCCGATCATCAGCAGCAGTCCATCGCGAGCAATCTTGAGCCCGTTGACAGCGAGGACGATGCCTATTGGCGATCCTATTTCACGCTGATTACCTTGGCTTGCGTGGGGGGGTTCGTTTACGCGGCGATCTTGCATTTCCTGCCGCGTTACCTGGGCGGCGCGGGGCTGCAATGGAGCGGAGTTCCCGAG
>CAYYOX010000073.1:12006-15988 GCA_964473065.1 uncultured Planctomycetaceae bacterium
CGGCCGTGCTGTTGTTGGGGATGGTGGGCCAATACGCGGGCGGGCGTTTGGCGCGACCGACCACCTTGGAACCGCTGATGATGCTAGCCTTTTTTGCCACGGTCCCTTGTGTTCTGTGGATGGGGTTTGCCGAGGGAACCAGCCGAATTTGGGCAGCCGCCCTGTTCTCGCCGTTGTTTTTCATGCACCAGCCGCTCTTCAATAGTCTGGTGGCCAAGTACGTCCCTCGAAAGCGGCGCAGTCTATGCTACGGGCTGAGTTTCACCCTGGGATTCGGCGTCGGCAGCCTAGGCCCGAACTTTGCCGGCCGCGTGGAGAGCTATGCGCTGCGATACGGCGTCCTGGCCGGCGTGCTAACCCTGGCCGGATTTCTGTCCCTGATCCTCTGGCGGTGGCACGGCCCAGTGATCGAAGAAGAATAGCCGCTCGCGGTTCCCCCGCTACGTCACATGGCAGGGCATTCCCGCAACAACCACTCTTACTAATCGAGCCATCCCATAAATCCAGCAGAACCGCCTGCCGCAGACAATAGTTATGTATGGTGTCCCCGGAACTCCCGAGCGAATCCCCTACGGAAATACCGCCTGAGGCCATCCTTGCTGCCCGTAATCGGTAAAACTCCCACTATACCCTATTGCATGGAAGATCAGACGATACAGCAACGCTTGAGCTTTGTCGATCCTGTCCAGTTCGTCTTGAGTCGGAAGACCCATGGATGACTTGCCGTGCGCACTAGCGTTTCGCAGTTGCTGCCAGTTTGTGATCAGTGATCGATCGATGACGCCGAGTTCTTCAAGAGCCAACAGGCGGTCCTTAGCACGCACGGACGTCAACTGTGACAGTGTCCCGAGTGCGCGATTCTTCATCACACTTCGCTCCTCGGCGGACAGTCCGTCTCCGTGAGAATCCTCGTTGAAGCCCGGCCATTTGCTCATGTAATTATGTAGCTGACTAACTACCTTGGTAAATGACTCGGGCGCTTGCCCTTGCTCTGGGGTTGCAAACTCGACGATACCTTCGATCGCAACTGCCAGAACTAAGCCATGCAATGATACAGATCCTGCGCTGGCTTCGCAGATTTCCTCGATAAAAGCCGAGATTGGATGCCAAGCTCGCACAGATTGCTTACGAAGGACGAATTCATAATACTTTGCGAACAACTTCCAGAAGTCTTCGTGCGATATGGTTTTGAACGGCGGCTGAAAGTGTGGTTCCCGTGAAAGCCGTTCGCGTGGTCGAATTCTCACATACTCGTCATTATGGCTGGAAAACCGACAGACTTCCCACCACGTTGGTCGCGCTGTGACAAACTGGAAGGCTTCAGAGATTCGTATCTCCACAGCTGGCGGGGGCTGTTGGGCCAGTACGTTGAAACGAAGAAACTCGGAATGTTTCTCAACAGTGATTTCGCTGCCTCCAGCTCTCAACGACATAGAATCTAGCTTGGATGAACTCAATTGAAGTCCGGTTGTCTTGTTCGTTGAGACCATTTTGGTGACACCCCGGAGAGGAACACGAAAGTCGCCCGGAATGTCAATCGTTACGCAACCTGCCTGGGGTAGCGGTTGGTCGAACCGACCTTCAATTTGCCATAGATTACCAGTGACAACGATTCCCGGTGGATCACAACGAGATGATGAGATATTGCTTTCCGGCAGAATATTATCGCAGGCCCACCGTCGGCCCTTCATGTCAACTGCAACAAGCTGCCAGAAGTGCTGCTTGGGGATCAACTCGCCAGTCTTTACTCCAGGCAGTTGTGCCGGAACCTCGGCGTTGGCGAACATCTTGAACACCAGCCGCTCTTCCACCATTCGAATCACACCAGGGCCTTGAACCGAGCACGACGCGTCATTGTCGTTTGATCGAAGTTCTATCCTTGAACAGTCAAGTTCGAGTGATCGGTTTCTTACCGCTTCAGAAATCTTGTCGAACTCGACAGACCACACAGTTGAGCACCTATTCACAGAACATGCGATGCGGGAAAGTATGAAACGGGCCGAGTAAACGGCAAACTGGTAAAAGGGTCCAGAACTATTCTTCATTCAATGAATGGTTCTGACCCCTTTTTCGTCCTTTTTCGTCCTTTTTCGTCCTTTTTCGTCCGGGGCCGTCTATGGCAGTACTTGGTAGGGAAGCTATATGTCAGTTCGCCCATGAGTATTCAACTTGTCTTGTGGCGTGTTGACGCCAGTTGTCGTAGCGGTCACCTTGAACGTAGACGGTGGTTTCAAAAACGTTCGCTCTTTCGGCCCGAGCAACTCAACCTTGCCTTCTTGTTGGGTCTGTTGATTCAGTTTCGCCATCGGCACACGAAGCAACTCAACGACGCGCCGGACATCCCAAACGAATTCCTCGGGACTGAAGTTGGCCCGTCCATACGTCAAGTGCGCGACCTGTTGGTTAACTCGTTCAACAAGGTTTCCAACCTCTGCCTCATTCGCCGCTCCTCGCACCTTTGGCCATTGGCTCGAGTCTTGGAGGAAATCCTTAGCGGTCACGTCCGAAGAGAACTTCTTGCCGCGATATATAACATCGACGAGCACTCGGGCGTGCATGGCAAACGACTCTACATAGGCGGACCATGCCCCCGGCGGGACTTCGTCACGTCGGTCGCTGTACTGCTCCAGCAGATCGGCCATGAGGTTGAGCTGCCGCCACTCGTACCTCAAGTGCGGAATAATCTCCTGACATTTGGTCACATTCATAACTAATGTCCTTCGTTCCGGGCGGTGTGCTTGACTTCGTTGGTGTAGTGACAGTAAACGGGGGCAGTCGTCTATCACTGATAGCTATTCTGATTGCCACCGTGCCCTGACTCTACCACGATAGGGGGCTTGTGGCAATAATTCGCTGCGATTCTTTCTGGATTTGCCTCAAGTTCCGGGGACACCATACATAATTATCTTCGTCCGGCTTTCTTCGGACCGGAGTTATGTATGGTGTCCCCCGAACTCTCCCCCGAACTCTCCGTTGATGTCGGATCATTTCCCCCGTTCATTGTACTTGGGCTTTGTTCGGGAAATGATGTTCTGCTCCTTCTTCTGCGCCTCTTGGATAGATGGCATCTGTTCAACCTGGACCTTTGCTCCAGGGATCTTGCCTGCATCCAAATGCTCCTGAATGCGTTCCTGAACGCGACCCCGCTTCGCAGTGCCAACGTAGTTGGTTTTCCCGGATTCCGTCTGAATCCTGTAGACTACAGGCTTCTCCTCCGAGAGTTTCGAGGCATCTGTCGGGGTGAACCTCACGGTCTTTCGTGCCATACCACGTCTCCTTTGTTCTTGGCTCTTCCGTTTCTAGGTGCAAACCCCCGGAAACTTGCGAGCCAGCGTGACCTGCCGGGGACCACCCCCGGCGACTACTGCTAGATTTAGCAGTAGAATCGGCGTTGTCAACGGGCTGAAGGCCCGCAAAGGCCGGTTCTCTTGGCATATTTCGGCCCATGCCCCCCTCTAGAGGTGTTTTTGGCCGGTCTTTTGCGCGACTCGTTGCGGCACAAGCTGTACGTAACCTTGATGACCGACCTGTCGGACCTGGAGTCGTCGAAGGTGCTGGCGGTGGCATGGGGCAAATGTACCGCGGTGGCCAAGTACTGCCTGGGGAAATTGACGCCGCAGCAGCGGGCGGCTGGGGAAACGCATCGGCTGGACATGGGGAAGGTGTACGGCCACGGCCAATCCATGGCAATAAATGTACATGTCCTGCTCTGTAGAAAACCAGCGATGAGGGTGGCTGGGGCATAGCGCAGCGGTGCCCCAGCGGCTCAAGAACTGGGGCTTCACCGACCAAAGCTGCGCTTCGGTGCCCGTCAGCCGCCAGCCACCCGGGCCTGTTATCCTGATCCTCTGGCGGTGGCACGGCCCAGTCGTCGAGGAAGAATAGCCGCTTGCGGCTTTGCAGGGTTCCCTCAATCCGCCCCGCCCAGCGACCCCGTTTTGACCCAAACTATTTCCGGGAATAAGAATATATCCGGGCAGAG
>CAYYOX010000074.1:0-15951 GCA_964473065.1 uncultured Planctomycetaceae bacterium
CCCCTTTTTCTGTTCTGGTGTGTTTCTTGGTAGGCGCTACTGGGGAATGGTCGTGGCGCTCGGTCCGGATTGCCTTGCCGACTGCGGGAGTTCGGGGGCAGTGACGATTTCCGGCGAAATGAGCATTATCAACTCGATTTCTTCGTGCCCTTCCTTCGGCTTGGCGTGGTCGTTCTGTTGCTTTGAGTCTTCAGCGCCCTGCGATGGCTCCGGCTTGTCGGCAATCGCACGACTTTGGACCAGACCGCCAAGCAACAACGTCTGACCGGCCTTCACCTCTACTTTGGTGTTGATTGAGCGAGTGTTCACGGCGGGAATCGTAGGTTGGCGATCCTGGGCCGCATGTCGGGCATCGAGTTCACTGAGCTGGATCTGCAGGTCCAGATGGATGCGACCATCTCCCAGCAATCTGGGAAGAATGTCTATTCGGGTGCCGAGTTGCCTGAATTCCACAGGCGGACCACCGGCGTTCAGGGGCCGCGGCACGGGAATTGCACTTCCGCTGTGGAAACGCATGGGGCGACCGCTGAGGCTCACCAACGTGGGCTCTGCCAAGACCCGTAGTAGACGCTCTTTCCTTAGTGACTCGATGACGCCGAAGATAGAATCCTTCTGTCCTGCGACAAAGATCTCGAAAGTCCCGTTCTTCGGATGCCCCGGGACATGATCCATTTCGGCGGCATCAGGCAGCCTTGCGCGAAGAACCCCCACCAGTCCACCGCTGGAGAAATCGAATCCTAGACTGCGCAGCTCGCTTCGATAAACTTCCATGACTTTGAGGTGGACAAGAATCTGCGTATTGGCGTCGGTCCCTTGGCGCAGTCGCTGAGCCCCTGCTTGCAAGGTCTCTAACTGATTCAGCAGGGCCCGGGTCCTCTGATGCGCCTGCCGACGCAATCGATCGGCCTCTTCGTTCAAGGCAGCGGCCTGAAGAATGTTGGCCGCCTTCAGCAGTGCGTCGAGTTCAACAGCGGAAAAGGCCGGAGTGACGCCCGACACCGCCATTGTCCGGTATGGTTCGCCAACGCGGTATGGTTCGACAGCGGCATACCTTCGGGGCGCTTGTTGAATGGCAGGGGACCTCGCCGAATAGGGATAGTGGGGGATCGTGTCCTGGGCATATCCGGTATGAATTGAGCCGATCAACAGACAAGCAAAGGCCAAATACCGCATGGTTTATCCTCCGATTGTGGACTGGCATTGCAGGCAATAGACACCCTGCACAGTCCGGCCATATACGGGCTTATGGTCGCCACGTCAATATCAATCTGCAAGAGCAAGCCCGACCTGCTCTGTAGAAAGCCAGCGATTCCGGGGCTGCCGGTGGCAAGAAGCGGGCGTCATCGCCGCCCTTACAGGAACTCGGGGTCGAGCACCAACTGCAACTCGCGCGACGCTTCCGCCCGGGCCTCCCGGTACTCGGACTCGATGAACTCGGGATCGGGGACGAACTGCGGATCGCTTGATTCGCTCGGGCCTCGGTGCGATGGGTCCGGCGGTGCCCGCGGACCGGCGTTGGTGCGGAGCGGGCCTTCCCACAGTCCACAGTGGCGGAGGATTCGTTCGATCACATCGGCCTGGCAGCGCTCGATGAAGCTGACGATCTTCATCTGGCCGCCACAGCACGGACACGCGAGCGGGTCGACTTCGTACACTCGCTTGATGAGCATGGCCCATGTGGAGACGGAGCCGGGGCGAGGTCCGTCGGCAGCCGACTTCTGGATATCGAGCGGCGAGCGGGCCTGAGAGTCGAGAAATCGCGAGTCCGAGGAATCGTTGGTTTCCCGACGCAAACGCCGCAACCCCTTTGCAGCACGTAAGTTGTGCCCTGGTTGTCCGAGATTGCCGTCTCGTAATTCAAAACACCATAAAGCCGTGGCGGCCGAGGTTTTTGACACAGTCTCTTCCCCCGCTCACCTATCGTACCATTTGCCCCAGTTGGGTCGCCACGGACCGTTTCGGTACTTGCAAAACCATCATACAAAGCAGACTTGCTTCCCAGCAGCCCTCCGCCCAGCCGCCATCTGCCGGATCAAGGCCTTGGCCTCATCCACAAGGGGCGTTAATTCTCGGATCGACATCGTCTTCTTTTGCCGAAGTCTACCGTTCCTGGTCGCCCTCGCCTTCCTCTCCGGCGTTTTCGGGCCGGTTGAATGCTTCCTGGGTTGGTTCCTCAAGGCAACTTGCCGGAGCTTCTCTCGACCCTCCAGGGTTATCGGCCCACGCTTCTGCCGGTTCCGTTTGCACTCCCACCGGATCGGATTGCTCATTGGACATCGACTTTCACCCCTGCGAGGCGACTGCCACTCGGTAGGATAACAAGACCTTGCTGGACCACTACGGCAGTTCCAGTTGTCGGATTGGGGATCAAGAAAGTCATTCGGGCCCCATCAAGCCAGCGTCTCCGCTCACGGTCACGTGGGAGCGTCTTCCAACCGCTTCGCGTTGTTGGCCAGGGCGGCGATTCGGTTGATACCGCCGTGACCGTTGCCGTTGGGTACGTCCGGCGGAGCGGTGGGAACAGTTTTTCCGTTGAGGCCAGCAGGAACACCAACTCCGCCGTCTTGCGGAAGCGTCACTCTGTTGGGCCCGCCTTGCCCATTGCCATTGTGCCCATTGCCGTTGGCTCCGTGCAGCATCGCCAGGCCAACATCGACTCCGTTACGTCCACGGGGAAGTGCAGCTTGCGGTTGGGCCGAGACGGTCAACAGCTCTCGAATCGTGGTCAAGGATTTGACCGCCGAGACGTAGCGGCGATGGGCTTGATCCTGTCGTTTCAACCAGTAGGTCCGTTCGCGGACGTCGCCCTCGGCCTGGAGACATTCGGTCTCGATAAAGTACAACTGGGCCCAGCAGGCGATTACCCTCTGAACGGCCAATTCCTCCAGCGGCGACGGTGACGGTCCTGCCAACTGGGCCCGCAGGTCGGCGAGTTTTCTTTTGAGGGACTCCGTCATCAGCCACTCCCCTTTGGAGATGAGGTGAATCAGCGTCTTTTCGGCGTGCAGTCCCAAATCGCCCGCCTCCTGCCAGATCTGCGGACACTGGTCTAGGATTTTCCGGAGCTTGGCCTGCGATTTGGGATGTCCTTCATTGGCTTTCTTGACCAGGCGGTCGAACTTTTCGCGAGTCGGAAGCGTCGGTGTTGCGGGCTTCGGCTCACTTGGATTCGGCGGCGCCTGATCAGCTTGCGGATCAGTGTGCCTCGCTGTTTCTTGCTGGCTTACCACGGCGTCTTCTCCATTGGCGATGGTGTTGGTAATACCCGGCTGCCGTCAACGCGGCTGCCACCAGGGCGTCGCACTCGTCACAAAGTGTGCTCAGCAACTGTTGCGAAGCTTCGTATTGCTCCCGTCGGGCCCGTACTGTCTGCAATTGCGTCTGCCTTTCGGCTCGCTGTTGAGCATCCTGGCGGGCGGCCGCTTCTGCTATCGGTCCCGTGCCCACATATTCCTTGACGACCCGTCCGTCGACGCGCCGTGCGCGATAGTAGTACCGCTTGCCGTTATTGCGATGTTCCCATGCCATGGAGTGTGCAACATCAATACAAAATGCCCCAGTTCCCGCCCGAGCCCAGGCCTCTTAGCTTGGCAACAGCCTGGGCTCGGCAGGGGATTACAGGCTTACTTTCAACTCTTCCGCAAGCTCTATAATCGTCGAGGGATCGCACTGGGTAGCCGCCAAACGGTCTACCATATTCACGCATCCTGACCCTTCGGATTCTCGCAGCACATCTCCGTGCATCGCTATTTCCTTCTCCAGGGCCGCCCGCAGTTCAGCATACTGGCTGTCGGTCGGGGGCTCGCCTGCGATATCCAGGAGCTCGGAAAACGTGTCTTGGGTATAACGAAGGGTCAACAGACGAACGACCTGTTGGATGCGCGTGGCCTGCTTGGATCGTGCTTGGCTAAGGGGCTGGGTTGCTTCCTCGGGCATCAACAGATACGGGGCAACCACGTCGAGGACCACAGGACCGCCGTGATAGGCAAAGGCCTTCAGCAGCAGATCGGTGTCTTCGGGCGTAGGCTTCTTGAGGATCTGTTTCTGGATGTACACACTCGCATCCAGCCGATCGGACACGTTGAAGAACCAAGCTTGATACCACGCGACCGCCCTGGTCGACATGCTCATCGCACGGCCAATCTCCTTGAAGGTCTGCCTGGCCAGCAGGCGTGCTTCAAGAAGCCATTTGGTCGGGCCGTCCTCCCGATAAACTTCGTGGGCGACAAGCATGTTCGGCGCGCGCTCCGTCAGCTCCGACAGCCTACCATGACGTTTGCCGTAATCCCACACGCGAGCGAATCGCAAGGCCTCGCGTGTCAGGGCGTCGTCTGTCGCGTCGTTATACTTCTGCTTCTTCTCGCGCAGACGTTCGGCGCGCTCCCATCGCCAGGCGGGGTGGCGCCACGGACTTGCCTTCTGGTAATCCGGAATGTACACAGGGGGCAGTTTTTCGTCATCCGGCGGCCCCATGTAGCCGGTTGGATCGAGCTCCAGATTCTTGCTCCTAATAATTCGGCGCTTCATAAAGCTATCCCCCAGCCACCAACTGAGGATCGGTTTCACCTCGTTCGGCTGCCCAGATTTCCTGCCGTCGTTCAGCGAGCTTTCGCAGCTCGGCGAAGAACTCCGGAATGTCTTGAGCGAAAACAGCCGAGCCTTCAACCTGAAAAAACGGCCTCGTCTTGTCCTCGGCCGCAAAGTCCTCCCAGCGCAAAGGCTGGTCATTCAAAAACGTGTACGGCTGCTTCGGAATGAACCGGGCGTCCTTCGGTCCCTGCGATAGCGTATCCCAAAGGAGTTCGTCTCCCAATTCGTCCGAGTCACTCTCGTCGGCCGCGGGGCTGTACCAGTCAAAACACGCTCCCCAGGTCTGGCGAACGAAGTCTTGGGCCGTTTTCGGGCCCCAAGCGAATTCGACCGAGATTTGGACCAGATGCTCGCACGGTTCGCTGATCTGGCGGCCCGTGTTGAATGTTATAATTTCTTGGTCATCCGCAAGGGTCAATTCAGACGTCCGGCGATGGGGGTGTTTCCGCCGTAGCGAAGCCAAGGCCGCGGCGTTGACAATGATCTGCCCAAGGCCATCACCACAGTACGGGCAAGTAAACAGAGACAAAGTGTTAATCGACATTTTTTCGTCCTCTCATAGTAAAGGGTCGGCTCCGTGAGCAATTGCACGAACGCCACAAAGTAAAACGTGGCAAAGCCCGCACGGATCGCGCGGGACAAAGCCTTTCAACAAAAAGTGATTTGTCGCGGTCCCAATGGGGCCGAAACCGCAAGTAGATTGACTCCACGCCAGAGCGATATTCAGAAAGATCTGATTCGCCCGTACGTGAGGAACCGGCTTCTGGCCCGTCAAATCCACTCCGCCCGAGGCACTTAACAAAGGAGCCTTTGTAAAGGTCCACGCCCGGATGGCTGCCCGCAGAAGCCGCAGGGGGCTCGCGAAGCAACGGTTGCTGGAGATGGCCTGGCGGCTGTCCCGATCCTCCGAGGCCACCAGACGTTCATTCAGGCGACCTGAGTGGTGGTTTGCGGCTTCCAGCGAGGCTTGCCCGCCCGGGCCCACGGCCGGAGACCTTTCAGGTTCACCCAGCTTGCCAGCCCTGCCTCGCACTGCATCGACCGAATACAGGGCAGCTGCAAGGGCAGACCGCCGACGGGACGGTGGCAACAGGGTGAGATTGTCGTTATGCTGGCTTGCCTTGGTCATATAAGAACCCATCGGTGAAATGACGGTGAACTCGATCTCGTCAACGTGGCTCAGGCTATGAGACAACACTATTCCGTCGCCCCCGTGCAAGCCTTCTTTCGCCCTCGCATTGACCGGCTTGTCGTCCCCGAGGATTTGAGTTCCTCGACTTCCTTGGCCGCGATGGCCAAGACCGTATCACGAACGAAAGCGGCCATACTCGCTCCATTGTGCGCGGCGGCTAATCGAATTTCGCGATGCTGCGGTGGTGTGAGCTCGATTCGGATGTACCGGATAGTGGTATCTCTTGTCATGGCTAGCTCCTTCTGCAAGGCCGTTGTAAGTTATCTACCTTCAGTTTCCCCAAATTCCTGACTAAAGGTCAATAGCACGAGTTTTTCTGCGCACAGTATCCAAAACACCGTAGCCCCCGATTGGTCAGCCACCGCCTCGACAACACAGAACACCGGCATGGTCGTGACGACCCTTGGGAGCCTGCCCTGTCGCGAAGGTGTCGCCGCTTCAAGTGAAACCCCAACCGAATCACGGCTATCGCCAGATCATTGCCGAAGGCAGCGCGCCGTCGTCGATCTCGGGCTAGCAACAAGAAAGAAGGCGGGCGGAGTCGTCACGACAGGACTCGTCCGCCCGCAGCCTAGCATTCCGGTCTATTGCTTCTTGAAGCCCTCGCCGCCGCGGACCACGACTGTGCCTTCGTCACACGAAATCCCAGCCTTCACACGAGGCTCGAACTCTTCATCGTATTGGCCGTTGTGCACGAACATGGTCAGGTGGCTGTAGAACTGCAGTGCAGACATTACATCCGCCGAGAACTGCTCCATGATGGCCTCTCGCCGTTCGTGAGACACACGGGTTACGTCAACATTGTCGTGCATCATCGGGCCTTGACTCAATAGGCTGTGATGGCACGCGCCTGCCAGCGCGAGCATATCATCCCTGGTCCAGCCTTCAACGCTACTTGGCTGAATCGGCTTGTCACTGTCCAAACAGTCCAAAAGATACGCTGCTCTTTCCTTGCTGAAGTTGATCACTTGCATCGGAAATCCTCCATTCAAATCAGGTTCACGCTTTCTAGTTACACGCAGTCCCGAGTCCCTGTTGGGACCCTTCTGTCTGCGCCACATCACTCACTACTCCAAGTCCTCTTCAAGGTTCCGCCAAGCGGAGACGAGTCCGAGTGCCATTGCCAGGACGTCGGACTTATGGAGACGTGCCAGGACGTGCTCCAGGTGTTTTCATGCTGGTTACTTGAGCTCCCGCTGCCGAATGTTGTGGTTGGAAATGCGTCCCAAACGGATGGGCATCTCGCGAACGCAGAGGTCCTCCGGCCACTGTTTCCAATCAGCGCCCGTGCGATCCTTGAGGGTCACGGTCTCGCCGCCGTCCGTGACCTCGGCCCCAAGACGTTCGAGGAAATACGGCACGCTATGCTCTCGGCACTGCCGCAGCATGTCGCGAGCCCACTGAAGATCGAACGGCATCTCGCAACGGATACGTTCGCCGCCTTGTATGACCCAGTCCAGCTTGGGAAGCCATGGACTTAAATCGATTGGTTCCCATTGAGGAACAAGCCACAGGAAGCGAAGCGTGCTTGGATTGCCGACTTGCAGCAAATGGGGAATCCGCCGCAGACTAGCCTCACGGGTGACGAGAGTGCCCACCCAGAGGTTGTCGGGCCATGTGATTCCTTTCTTCGCGAGCCATGTCGAGAATTGAGCCATCCGTTTAGGCCGCGTCGTGCGCCACACCCAACAATGGCGTTTCCCCCTCTCGGTCTGCACCACGTCGATGATCTCCGACTTGAGATAGCCAAACGAAATGCCTCGCGAAAGGGCGTCACTCAAGTAGCCGAGGAAGATGGTCCGCGGAACATCGAGTAGCCACGAACGTCTTGATTGCGGTCGACAACACAGGTCGGATTGGGCGGCCGCCTTTGCCACACGCCCCGGTTTTCGAGCGACCTCTTCGAAAGAATCGGCGAGCCCCATGTTTATCGAGCCCAGTCTTTCGGTCGTAAGCCCTCCGGGACACACGCGATTCACGCCGTCCCAAAGTTCGCAGCCGCCGCAGCCTACGGTAGGGTTGACGGTGCTGTCACAACAATTGATCGAAGTCTGTTTGCTCATCGTTTTGTCCTTCTTGGAAAGTGTGGGGGATGGCCAGTCACTTTTGCTGGCCGACTAAGCGAGACGACACGGGCTCGAAGAGAGTTTCTGGATCGAGCGTGTCCTTGAGACGAAGGGCCAGAAGCATGGCGAAAAAGACACCCTCGGATCTTGGGGCTTTCCGCAAACTGCGACAAAGCTTCCGCCCATGCTTCCGAGCAGCACGAGCGACATCTTTGGTAAAGTAGTTCATGTCAGCATCGATCGCCTCCTGGACGGCCCCGTCTCCGTTGGGAGGCTGGTCCTCGTCCATAAACCGGCGTAGTCGGCTGCAATGCGCTCGATGCATCTTTATCTGCCTTTGGTAGGCTTTTTCTTGTCGAGCCGCATTCCTTGCCTTGTTGGAAGGCCTGCCCTTCCTTCGGCGACGTTCTGAGGCGGTTTCCTCCGTGGCGCACTCCGCTTGCGGCGATTCCTGTAACTCCGACAGTAGCTCCATTGCCTCCGCTAACGTGAAATCGGACTTCCAAGTCCGTTTTGCCTCGTCGAGACGGTCTTGATTCTTGGCCAGACTCATGTACCGCCGGGCTTGACGGGGAGTGACGCTGCAGTGTTGCTCCAACCAGGAAGTCCAAGCACCGTGTCCCCGGCGATCTTTGGCTTGCACAAGCAACTCGCCTGCCCGTACCGCATGCTCCACAACGGACACCGTGGCCTCCCGGCAAAGTTCGTGCTCCCGGTCGATCTGTTCTGCCAAGTCGAGGGCATCGTCAATTTCGAGGGTCGTACTCATTGTCAAGTCTCCTTCTTCAACAGGGTTTTCGATCTGATTTATCTCCGGGCAGGCCACTTTGTCGTCCGCACGAGACGAGCGACTGCGGGTGCAGTAAGTACCCTAACTCGTGTGTTCACAAGGAGTTGTGGCTATACTGCCTTCTGCGGTCGTTGTCGGGGTGGACTCCTGAGTGCTTGCCCGTCATCATAGACAGCGGGAAACACACCCCCGACCGAACGCAAAAAAACAGAATTCCAGCTGACTCAACTCGGTAGAACTCGATGCCCGATTCTCTCAGCACCCAAGTCCTAATTGCCCGAGTCCAAAAGGGCGACCAAGATGCGGAGAACACGCTTTGCCGCCGGTATCTGAGCCGGGCACTGGTTGCCGTACGAATCCGACTCGGCGCCAAACTTAGGCAGAAGGTTCGATCCTCGGACATCGTTCAAGAGGTCATGATAGACATCGTGCGCGCCCTACCCGCGTTCGATTTCCGAACTGACGGAGCGTTCAGCAAGTACTTGAACCGAGTAGTTGAGAACCGGATTCGTGATCAGGCTAACCACTGGGGAGCCCAGAAGCGGGATATGGCCAAAGAAGTTCCTTTAGAAGGATCGCGTTCGTCCGGGGCGAAAAACCCGCTCTATACGTTGGCGGATCCGTCTGCGACCACGCCGAGCATGATCGTCAGCCGCCAGGAGGAGTTGGCACGCTTGGAACAGGCGATGGACCAGCTTGGACAACAATCAGAAGAAAGTCGGGAGTTGATCGTTCAAACGAAGATCGAAGGACGAACCTACCAGGAAATCGCCGATGAGGATGGCTCGACCCCCGATGCTGTCCGAATGCGGGCGAATCGAGCTAGTTGCAAGCTGAGCATAATATACAAGGACCTTGAGCTGGGTAGTTGAACAATGGCAGCACCTGACCGACGTGACGAATTATTGATGGCGGCCATCGAATCGGGGCGACTCGATGAGCAGGCGGCGGCCGATCCCGAGGTCGCTTCGACTTTTGCCACCCACCAGAAACTGGAATCACTTTTTCAGCTCCTCCGCCAGCCCCTCGACCACCTGGAGGATATTGACGACTGCTTGCAGCAACCCGCGCAAATCGGACGTTATCACGTTTGTCGCATCTTGGGACGTGGTACGTTCGGCACGGTCTATCTCGCGAAGGATCCGCAATTGGGTCGGCATATCGCGATCAAAATCCCTCGTGCCGAACGATTCTCATCAAGAATGGATTCGGAACGATTCGTGTCGGAAGCCCGGATTGCCGCACAACTTCGTCATCCCGGCCTCGTCTCGGTTTACAATATCGAGCAACAGGGCGACGAGTTGTGGATCGTCTCTGAATACGTTGAAGGCGGGAGCTTGCAAGATAAAGTTGAGCAAGGTCCCCGCCCCGCGACGGAGGCTGCTAAACTTATGGCCGAGGTGGCAGAAGCTCTTCACTATGCACACAAAAAGGGTGTAATACACCGTGACCTTAAGCCCGACAACATCCTCATCGATAGGCAAGGGCGAACGCGGGTTGCTGACTTCGGATTGGCGGTTTCCGAGGACACCCAGCGAATCCTGGCCGGGCAGATTGCCGGTACGCCCGCTTACATGTCGCCCGAACAGGAGCGGGGAGAGACGCACCGTCTCGATGGCCGAGCGGATATCTGGAGCTTGGGCGTCATTTTCTACCAGCTGTTGACAAGCCGCCAGCCGTTCTGGAAGGGCGACATAAGTCAGTGTTCGGACGAGATCCTCCATCGGGAACCGAAGCCTCCTCGGCAGGTCACCGATGCTGTACCACCCGAACTGGAACGCATCTGCCTGAAGGCACTGACGAAGGACATTGGCCAGCGATACACCACAGCGAAGGACATGGCGGCCGACTTGCGATCCGCCGTGTGCCCGACATTCGACAAACGGCGACGGTTTGTGTTCGCGGTTGCGTTCGGCATGATCCTTCTGGTTGCGACAGTTATCGGCCTCATGCGCGGAGCTGGTACCGACAGCCAGCAGGCAGAGTCACTGCTGCCTGAGAACCGCTCCGGGCAGTTATCCGCCCAAGCGGATGCGTCGGACACGGTTGCGCATCTGGCGGTACTTGAGTTTCGCAACAACTCGAAAAAACCCGAAGTTGCGTTCCTGCGTCGGGGACTGCAGGAAATGCTGGCGACGGATCTGCTGCAGGCACGGGGCGTTGGCGTTGTGGAACGCGCCCGACTGGAGGACGTTTTGGGCGAACAGCAGCTCGCCAAGGACCACGGTCTCGATCCCAATACCATCGCTCGAATCGGCAAAGGGGTCGGAGCGAAGCATGTACTGGTGGGTTCCTTCACTGTCTCCGGTAATGAAATCAGGATCGACGCCCGTTTGGTCTCTGTAGAGACCCACGCGATCACTTTGGCCGAGAAGGTCACGGGAAACAAGAATAACGTATTGGAACTCGAAACGGCGCTCGCTGAGAAAATCGCTGATGCGTTGGGCGCGTCGTTCTCCGATGAGACGACCGTGGCCCTGCGGAAGCGGCGGGCCGATTTTGAAACGTTCCGATTGTACAGCCAGGCTTTGACGGCTCGTGACACGGGCGATGCCAGCGAGGCGGAGAAACGGCTGCGGCTGGCATTGGCCCGTGATGAGAGCTTCATCCTGGCCGAGCAGGAATTGAAATCCCTGGAATCGGAAACACTGGCCACTCTTTCGCAACTGGAGGGGCAAAAGCTGGCCACGGCCGGGCAAGTTGTAGAGGCTCTGCAACGTCACCGTCGACGTCACCAGGCCGTCGTCGAACAACGGCAATTCGACGCACAATACTTCGCAGCCCTTGTGGTTCTTTCGGCACACGCGGGCATCGCCGGAGACCCGGATAAAGAATGGCGACTGCTTGCCCGCTACTGGGATGAGTTCGCCCAGAAAACCTCGGTTTCCAAGGCCATGGAGACATTCAACCAGGTCAATCGCCAAGTCGGACAGGAAGGCAGGTTTTTTCAAGAGCAACTTGACACGGGCGATTATTCCACGCAGGTGACGCGAAACAAGGTGCTCAAGCCGTCCTTGAAAGGCTCGATTCACCAGCCCAGGTACGCGGCGATTTGGCCGTTTGACGAATCGCTTCGAATTGCGTTTGGGGTCGCTTCTGGTGCGGTGTTTCCAGGTAGAAAGATTCCGCCGGAGCACTTCGAGAAGTTCCTTCCGCACTATCCCCATGAGTACCTCAAACATGTCCTCGATCCGCTCGAAGGCCCGGCGCAACGTGGCAGTCCCGCTTCTGCCGACTACGTGGCGGTCACACGACTGCGCATGTCGATAGTGCGTTACTATGCCGGTCTTGAAGCACAGACGGAAGACTTGGTCAAGGACTTGCGGTGGAAAGTCGTGGCTCCGCGGAGGACGACGTTCAAGAAACATGGGGCCGGGGAGTGGGACAAGGAACTTCGCGGGAAAGCCATTGCTGTGCTGCGATTGTTGGCTCGAACGAGCGAGGATACCCGGCTGAAAGAGCAGGCAAGCCGTGTTTTGCTGCAGTTCGTCCGACAAGAAGAGCCCCAGCCCAGGAAGCGTACACCGAGACAAATGGACGACTGGACCCCACCGAAGCCACCGAAGCCACCAACGTTCCCGTCTCCTGTGCCTGCGTCTAAACTGTTCCGCTAGGTACTTTCGCGGGTATGTCCGCGTGTTATCACTCAGCCAGGAAACTCGTGCCCTCACCGTGGCCGCGGCCTCCGCTGCTGTTCCTGGGGTCTCGTTGGGCAATGCGGTTGGCAATCTGCCTGCGGTTCAAGTTCCTGCACATCGTGCCAACTTGCTTCCCTCCCAGCCCGGTTCTCGACCAAGAGCCACGGGTATTCGATACGAGGAGCCAAATCCCAAATCCTCCAGGCATCTTCGCCTCCGACGTACTTGGCCAGCCAACGCGGCGACCATATCCGAAAGACGTCTTCGATCTCGATCGCTGGGACCAGCTCGCCCGGTTCCACTTTGAGCCCTCGCTTCAATCGACGCGTGATTTGCTCGCGAAGCTTGTGGTGTGCCTTCCCGATCCGCGTTTTTGTCAAATAATTGCGCAGCTGCGCCTGAGTGATCAGCGGAGCATCTGAGTGGTCAGACGCTGCCCCGCAGGAAATCATGTCGCGTGGTATGTCGGCGGCCTCTTGATGCTTCTTGCAGCGGCCCCAAGCGAGATACTCGCCCTGCCGGTTCTTGATCCGCAAACGCTGATGCGGTGTCGACGGGAGCAGCTTCCAAATCCAACACGCCGCCGGTTCGCCCAGCCCCCTCGCTAACCAGTCAATCGACTCGATCGTCGTGCACCTCTTCACAGACACCGCGATCTTCGGCATGAATTCGCCCGCCTCGACATTGGCGCCACCTTCGAGTCGCTCAAGCAGAGTCGAGCCGAGATGGCAGTTTTCCATTATCGCGGAGAATTGGTCCACGTACTCCCGCAGTTCCTCTTGACGGATGCACGCCCGGACCGGCGATGCCGGACGAGAAGAAAAGGGACCCAGCCCACTCTGAAATCGCTTGTCGTCCATGAAATCATCCTTTCAAATCCAACGTTTCTCGGCCCTTTTTTCTCGACAGCCCGGACCGCGTGGGGCTATTTTTTATTGACGCTGCTCTTGGCTTCCGGCCTCCTTTCTCTTTTCGTTGCCGTGAACACCGTCAATCCGGTTAGAGATTCTTTCCCAACCATCTTTCAGTGTCAATACCGCGTCCTAATCTGCGCGCAGCGGTCCTTGCGGTAACTGACTACACAAAACATCCGCTGCGCCCGTTGGACCGGCGGTTTCGAAATTGGTCTTGAGGTTCTGCAACCCACGTGCAATAACGAACAGCAGAGGTGCCGTGCGTGATGCTCACGTCAAGGGCAACACGGAGAACACGAACCGCAACCGAGTGCCGAAACCCCCAGGCCTGACAATGTCACGACGAGAATCCCCGGCGAACGCCCCTGAGACCGTCACGTTGGAACGCCACGGGCAACGTCTTTTTGTCCATCCGGCCGTACCTGGACTGAAAGAAGCCTTTTACACGCTGCGTCACGTTTGCGGCGAGGATGCGGAGCACGGATGCTCTTTTCTGCGACAACGGCACAGTCTCGGAGAACCGGGTGTCGACTCCCGGGGGCGTGATTACTTGGTATATTTCCGGGGCCTGGAGCCTTTGATCAGCACTTGGCTGAAAAAAGAGGGTTTTTCGTTACGCAAGAGAAAGGCCGGGGCACCGCCGCTTCTGGGAGCCCCGAACCGGCAGCACCTCGAATGGCTTGATAAGGCAGACGTCCGTTCGATCAGGGCGATCGGCAAAACGGACAGGGCGATGATTCGCTGCAGCACCGGAGCAGCGATGGCGGGAAGGATGATAGCCCAGATTGCACTGGGATGGCCGAAAAAGCGAATTCTTGTGGTGGGGACCTCAGTGGAAGACCTGCAGCGTATCAAGAAGACTCTGCAGGAAGCCGGTCTCCGGCCGACGTTGGCCCACGCCAAACGACAGCCGAAACGACGGGCCAACCGAGTAGCGCTGGCCACGGTCGCCTATGCCCAGAAGGAAATGCTGAAGATCGAGAGTCGCGACGTAGTCATTGTCGTCGACCCGGAACAGCTGGTTCGCAAGAAGAACGGACTGGAGGTCATCAAAAAAGCCCAGAACGCCAACCTGTTCGGCCTTCTCCCGGCAGGCAAACGGCTGCGGCCGTACGAATGCGACATGCTGACGGCCGTTTTTGGGCTCCGGAACATCCCGTTTGGCAAGGTCAGTGATTCCAGCCGAATAGACGTAGCCTTCAGCGCGATCCGGGGAGGAAAGCTGTCCCTCGGGCCTCGCGCCAAAGCACACACGCTGAAAGACAAGGGAATCTGGCGCCATGAACTCCGCAACCGCCGGATCAAGACATTGGCCCGGGCTCTTGTCGACGGCAACCGTGCAGTGCTGGAGAAAAACTACCCCAGCGTGGCGGAACGTGTTACCAAACTGCCGGTGCGTCGCGTGGGCGTTTTGGTCGAAAACGTTGAACATGGGCTCATCCTGGCAGATATTCTCAAAGACTGGCCGGTCGTCGCCGCTGAAGGCACGTACAAACGGAAGCTCAGCAGTACGCAAAAGCAGTGCCTGGAGGATGGTCGGCAGGCCCTTACTCGCCAGAAGTCACATGTCATCGTCACTCACGAAGCCCTGGCCGAAGCAGGTGCCTTCGACGTGCTGGTGCGGGCAGACGGCGGATTGGCAAAACTGCCGGAGCTGAGCAGCAGAGATAACAAAGGCTCCTTTGCAAACGACGCGTCCCGGCTTCTCATTGTGGACATGCGAGACCAGCATCACCCCCAGCTAAAGGAATGGTCACGTGTGCGGCAGGAGCATTACCGTGAAGAGGGCTGGCTGACAAAGCCTTCTGGGAATCCCGAGAAGCTGCTTAATGAGTTTCTCGAATCGCGTCCGAAAGCGGAAAACAAGCAGCAAGCGAGTCGGAATAAGAAGTCCGCCAGGACTGGACCGGCCAAGAAGAGCCAGCAGCCGAAACCGAAGGCCAAGAAGCGCAAAAATCGGACCAAAACAGTTAGCCCTTGGATTGAGGAGACATTCTCCCGCGACAGCCTCACGTTTTCTGGTGAACTGCTCCTGAGAGATCGGGGCAAGGCAGCGGGGATCGATGAAGTTTACCCGGACGACATGACGCCCAATGAATTGGGAGAGCTTGCAGCGGGGCTGTCGGCGTGCATCGCCAAGGGAACCTATAAGCCGCATCCGACGCGACCATGCCAAATCCCAAAACCCCACAGCTTACAGCAGCGGACAATACAAATCGCCACGTTCGGTGACCGGATGGTCGGCAAAGCCTTGCACGGAGACATCAGTCAGTTGGTTGGCCGGAAGTTCTCTGGAAGATCGTACGGTTGGCACCCAAACCGCAGTACCTGGGATTTACTTGCGGACCTGGAGGCTGAAATGGTCGAACGCAACCGTTGGACGCTTGCTATTGACGACATCGCCGGTGCGTATGATAATGTGGTAGTGCAGGACGTGCTTAACGCTCACCGCAAGTTGCTCAAGCAGCCGCTTCGCAGAGCGGACGTCCTTGGGAAAGCTGCAGAACTTGAATCACTTGACGACTTGATGAGAATGATTGCCGTGGTACTCAGAGGGCACAACCCGAACCGCCAGATTGGCATTGATCAGGGCTGTCCCCACTCACCCACGGCCATGAACTGTTTATTGAACTTGATCCATGACGTTCCCATGACGAACGTCAGATCCCGTTGCTGGTTCCGGTACGGCGATGACATCGCCTACCTTACCCACGACGTGCGCCAAGGCAGCCAATTGCTCCGACACGCCAGACGCCTACTC